>DASUHV010000348.1:0-5776 GCA_036273355.1 Gaiellales bacterium | reverse complement strand
ACTACGACAAGCGGCTGGTCGGAACAATGACTGGAACCACGGTCATGACGAGCGAGTCGCTGGCTCGAGAGCGCGACTTGGACGACTCGTGCAAGGCCGCCCTGCGCCGCGCCGGCTCGCCGGGGCGATACCGGCCGGTGCAGCCGATGGTGCACAGGGGCTGCGCGATGCTCCACCAGGCGGCCCTGCAGCTGCGCCACGCGCTGGCCATGGGCATGATCAGCGGGTCGATCATCGAGGGCGCCGACTTCGCCGACTTCAACCAGGCGACGAACGGCGCTCTCAATAAAGAGGGCCGCGCCACCAACCTGCTCGCCCACGCGCTCGTGAAGGCCGATCGGATCACGGAGCGGTTCGCCCCGGCCACATGATCAAACGAATTCCCGCTGCCCGGCGAGGAGACTGCCGGGCAGCGGCGAACAGTGCTGACATGGAAGCATCTCCGGCCAGGTTTGAGGGCATGGACGTCGCCTCCGTGTCCCGCATCGTGATCCCGTTCATGATGGTCAGCCGCGAGGAGATCGCCGGCGTTCGCGGACTCTCGCGCGAGTTCTGCGAGGTGCCGTTCCCGCCCGGCGCACGCGTGGTGCAGGCTGAGAAGACCGAGGGTGCCTGGATCGTGTGGTACGTCGAGCGCGTCGAAGCGATCTGAGCCCGACGCTTCAGCTCGAGCCGTTGTCGTCCTCGCCACCGTAGTGGTGGTGGCCGCCGTGGCGGTGATGTCCGTGCCGCGGCGGGTGGTGCCAGGCGTGGTGCTGATGGTGATGCGACGGCGGCGAGTGGCCGTGTCTCGGCGGGTGATGCCAGGCGTGGTGCTTGTGACGCGACGGCGGCGAGTTCCCGTTCCGCGGCGGGTGATGCCATGCGTGATGCCGGTGATGCGACGGCGGCGAGCTCCCGTTCCGCGGTGGGTGATGCCACGCGTGATGCCGGTGATGCGACGGCGGCGAGTTCCCGTTCCGTGGCGGGTGATGCCACGCGTGATGGTCAGCGTCCCCGTCGTGATCGTGATGACGGCGCGCGGGCGGGTCGGGAGTGATGCAGCGGTTGTGGAGGCGCAAGGCGTGCGGCTCGCAGATGCGGTGCCGCGGCTGCTGCACGGACGGGACGCCGCCTGAGCCGGCGCCGGAGCCGTCGCCCGAACCGCCGCCCCCCGCGTTCCCCGAGCCACCCTGCGACGCTCCGGCGCCTCCATGCTTGCCGGTGGAGACCGCGACGGTGGTTCCGGCCGGCGGTGCGGGCGGCGTGACGACGATCGTCTGGCCGCCTGTCGGCGACGCGGTCGGCGTTGCCGTCACGCTCCCGTACTGCGGCGTGGGCGGCGCCGGCGCGGCGTTCACCTGGATGATCGCGTCGACCGCCCAGCCCGGAAACGAGAGCACACTGCCACCGCCGACCGCGCTCAGTGCGACGGCAGCGAGGGCGCCGTAGCTCGCGAGCACCGCGAGGCCGAGGACGGCAGACGCCCCCATGCCGCGCGACCGCGTGAGCACGGGCGAGCGTTCCTTTAACGGCTCCTGTGACACCTGTTAAGACCCCTTCGTACGGCTGTAGAGTGACACAGCCGCCGGTCGCGGGCCTACCCCAAATGGGTGATCCACGACCTGTATGATCGCCAGCAATGACCGAAAATGCGACATTCGATTACGTGGTCGTCGGCGGCGGAACGGCCGGGGCGATCGTGGCAGCGCGCCTGTCCGAGGATCCCGACGTGAGCGTCTGCCTGTTCGAGGCGGGACCCAGCGACGTCGGCTTCGACGACGTGCTGCAGCTGCGCCGCTGGCTGTCGCTGCTGGAGGGGCCGATCGACCTCGCCTACACCACGACGCTGCAGCCCCGCGGCAACGCCCACATCGTGCACTCGCGCGCAGCCGTGCTGGGCGGCTGCTCCTCGCATAACACCCAGATCTACTTCAAGCCGTTCCCCGGCGACTGGCAGGACTGGGTGGATCGCGGCGCCGAGGGCTGGGAGCCCGAGGTGATGGGCCCCTACTTCGACAAGCTCCTCACCAAGCACCAGATCGTGGCCGAGAAGGACCGAAACCCGGTGCTGAAGGACTGGATCCCGGCCGCCGCAGAGGCCGCCGGAGTGCAGGCGAACCCCGACTGGAACGCCGGCCCGTTCCGCGACGGGGTCGGCTTCCTGGACGTGGGCTATGACCCCGAGACCGGCGTGCGGTCGTCGTCGAGCGTCGCCTACCTGCACCCGATCATGGGCAAGCGGCCGAACCTGACGGTCCGCACGGACACGTGGGTACGGCGGGTCAACCTGAGCGGCGGCCGCGCCGTCTCGGTCTCCACCGACTCTGGAGATGCCGTTGCCACTAGGGAAATAGTGGTCAGCGGCGGCTCGATCGACACCCCGCGCCTGCTGTTGCTGTCGGGCATCGGCCCGGCCGACGACCTGCGCGCGCTCGATATCGAGGTGCAGCACGATCTGCCCGGCGTCGGTGAGAACCTGATCGACCACCCCGAGTCGATCATCATCTGGGAGCTGTCAAGGCCGCTGCCGCCGCAGGGCGTCATGGACGCAGACTGCGCGCTGTTCGTCAACCGCCTGGGCAACGACGACCGCCCCGACCTGATGTACCACACCTACCAGCTGCCGTTCACCTTCAACACGGAGCGGCTGGGCTACCCGGTGCCCGACGACGTGATCTGCATGACGCCGAACATCCCGCGGTCACGGTCGGTGGGACGCATGTGGCTGCTGTCGAAGCACCACGAGGTGAAGCCGGCGCTGGACTTCCAGTACTTCACCGACCCCGAGGGCTACGACGAGCAGACGATCGTGGACGGGCTCAAGATCGCGCGCGAGGTGGCGGCGACCGAGCCGTTCAAGAGCTGGGTCAAGCGCGAGGTGGCGCCGGGACCCAAGATCACGAGCGACGCCGACCTGTCCACCTACGGGCGGGCCGTGCACCACACGGTCTACCACCCCAGCGGCACCTGCAGGATGGGCGCCGCGTCCGACGACATGGCCGTGGTCGATCCGCAGCTGCGGGTGCGCGGCGTGGAGGGGCTGAGCATCGCCGACGGGTCGATCTTCCCGACCATGCCGACGGTCAACCCGATGGTGGCCACGTTCATGATCGGCGAGCGCGCCGCGGATCTCGTGCGCGAGCGCAACGGCTAGCGCCGACTCTCGCGGCTACATCGCCTCGATCGCCTCGTCCACCATCGCCGTGCCGCCCACCAGCCAGCGGCGGCTGGCCCAGCGCGCCATGCCCACGCCGAAGCGCACGCCGATGAAGGCGGCCAGCCCCAGCCAGAGGGCGGTCAGCCCCCAGCCGTAGTGGATCGTCGCCACCGAGACCGGGAGGTAGGCGGCCAGTGCCGCCAGCACCGTCACGTTGCGCATGAACTTCAGGTCGCCGGCGCCCAGCAAGACGCCGTCGAGCGCGAACAGGACGCCGTTGACGGGCATCATCAGCACCAGCACCGGCCACAGCTTCGCGGTCTGCTCGCGGACGGCGTCGTCATTTGTGAATACGGCGGGGATGACCGTATGCCCAGCCGCCAACACCACCGCGAAGCCGAGCCCCAGCACCAGGCCGGCGGCCAGCAACCTGCGCGCCAGCGCGGATGCGACGCCGAGCGCGTCCGCGCCCAGCAGGCGGCCGATCAGCGCCTGGGCGGCGATCGCGGTCGAATCCAGGAAGAGCGCGCAGAAGCCCCACAGCTGCGTGCCGATCTGCTGCGCCGCCAACTGGGCGTTGCCCATGCGGGCGGCGGCGCCCGCCGCGACGGTGAATGCGAGAAAGAACGCGAGCGTGCGCACCGACAGGTCGCGGGCGGCTCCGAGCTGAGCGACGATCCGAGACCAGGCCGGCCGCAGGTCTGCGCCACGGCGCACGAGCAGCACGAGGAAGACCAGGCCGGAGCCGGTCTGGGCGACGACGTTGGCGATGGCGGATCCCTCGATGCCGAACCCGAAGCCGCGGATCAGCGTGAAGGAGAGCGCGATCGAGAAGACGTTGGCGACCACGAGCACGTAGAGCGGCGTCTTCGTGTCCTGGAAGCCGCGCAGCCAGCCCTGACCTGCGGCCGTGATCAGGACGAACGGCGCCCCCAGCGCGGCGATGCGGATCCAGGTCAGGCCCTGCGCCGCAGCGGGCGTGGCGCCGCCGGCGACCAGGTGCACAGCGGGCGCTGCCAGCAACTCGATCAGGACGATCAGCAGCAGGCCCAGTGCCACCGCCAGCCAGGTGGCCTGGACGCCGGCATCGAGCGCATCGCGGTGCAGGTCCGCGCCGTAGAGGCGGGCGGCACGGGACGTGGTGCCGTACTCGAGGAACGTGGTGAAGCCGAACACCTCGGAGAGCAGCAGGCCCGCGACCGACAGCCCGGCCAGCGGAAGGGTGCCGAGGTGGCCGACGATGGCGGTGTCGCCCAGCACGTACAGCGGCTCGGCGATCAGGGCGCCCAGCGCCGGTACGGCGATCGCGAGGATCTCCCGGTCGCGCGGCATCCTGGCGTGGTCGGTCACCGCCCGAGTGATAGCAGAGCGCCCGGGACCGGGCCGGCGGGCCTACGTCGCGCGCGCCAGCGGCTTGAACTTGATCCGGTGCGGCTGAGCGGCCGTCTCGCCCAGCCGCTTTCGCCTGCTCTCCTCGTACTCGTCGTACGCGCCCTCGAACCAGACCACCTGCGAGTCGCCCTCGAAGGCCAGGATGTGCGTGGCCACGCGATCCAGGAACCAGCGATCGTGTGAGATCACCACCGCGCAGCCGGCGAAGTCGAGCAGCGCGTCCTCGAGCGCGCGCAGCGTGTCCACGTCCAGGTCGTTGGTGGGCTCGTCCAGCAGCAGCAGGTTGCCGCCGCTTCGCAGCAGCTTGGCCAGGTGCAGCCGGTTGCGCTCGCCGCCGGAGAGGTCGCCGACGCGCTTCTGCTGGTCGGATCCCTTGAAGTTGAACGACGAGACGTAGGCGCGCGACGCGATCTCGCGCTTGCCCAGCGAGATCCGGTCCTTGCCGTCGGAGATCTCCTCCCACACGCTGCGGGCCGGATCGAGGTCGGCCCGGGCCTGGTCGACGTAGGCCACATGGACGGAGTCACCCAGCTCCAGCTTGCCGGCGTCCGGCTGCTCCTGGCCCACGATCATGCGAAACAGCGTGGTCTTGCCGGCGCCGTTGGGCCCGATCACCCCGACGATCCCGCCCGGCGGCAGCGAGAAGCTGAGGTCCTCGATCAGCAGCCTGTCGCCGAAGCCCTTTCCGAGATCGGTCGCCTCCACCACCTTGTCACCGAGGCGCTCACCGGCCGGGATGTGGATCTCGACGCGGTCGAGCTGCACCCTGTCCTCCTCGGCCAGCAGCTGCTCGTAGGCGGCCAGGCGTGCCTTCGACTTGGCATGCCGCGCGCGTGGCGCCATCCGCACCCACTCCAGCTCGCGCTGCAGCGTGCGCCGGCGGGCCGAGGTCTGCTTCTCCTCCACCGCCAGCCGCGCCTGCTTCTGCTCCAGCCACGACGAGTAGTTGCCCTGGAACGGGATGCCGCGGCCGCGGTCGAGCTCGAGGATCCAGCCGGCCACGTTGTCCAGGAAGTAACGATCGTGGGTGACGGCCAGCACGGTGCCGGAGAAGCGCTCCAGGAACTGCTCCAGCCAGGCCACCGACTCGGCGTCGAGATGGTTGGTGGGCTCATCCAGCAACAGCAGGTCGGGCGATGAGAGCAGCAGCCGGCACAGCGCCACGCGGCGGCGCTCGCCACCCGACAGGTGGGTGACGGGCTCGTCGGGCGGCGGGCAGCGCAGTGCGTCCATTGCCTGCTCGAG
>DASUHV010000347.1:0-2906 GCA_036273355.1 Gaiellales bacterium | reverse complement strand
TGGTCGTGACGAACAAGACCACGAACACGATCGACACCCTGCGGGTGCGTGCCAACGGCTCGCTGGCCCATGCCGTGGCCCACGCCTCGGCCGGCGCGACGCCGTTCGGCTTCGCCTTCACCAGCCGTGGGGTGCTGGTGGTATCCGACGCGGGTGAGGCGCCGAGCAGCGCCGCCACCGCCTACCGGGTGGGGCCGTTCGGCGACCTACAGCTACGGTCGGGACCCGTTCAGACCAACCAGTTGGCCGCGTGCTGGGTGGCGACCGCGCCAAACGGCCGCTTCGCCTTCCTGTCGGACGCTCATAGCGGCACCATCTCCGCGATGCGAGTGTCGACCCACGGGCAGCTGTCGCTGGTCGACCCGAGCGGCATCAGTGGCTCCGGCGGCAGCGGCAGCACAACCCTGGACTCGTCGGTCACCGGTGACGGCCGCTACCTGTCGGTGCTCGTGTTCAACGCGAAGCCCGGCGTCAACTCGATCGTGACCTTCCGGATCGGCTCCGGCGGCACGCTGACCTGGCTGAACGCAGCCGGATCCGTGCCCGGATCCACCACCGGCCTGGTCACCGGTTGATCGCATCACCCGGTGCGGGGGCGTCCGTGAGCCGCCCTCGCACCGGGTACGCGACCTTACGAGAAGCTGAATTCGTGCTGGAGAATGCCCCAGCCGTTGGTACCCTGGCGTTGATGCCCGCCGCCCCCGCTCCCCACGTGCTCGTGGTCGACGACGAGCCGATCGTGCGCGACGTGCTGACCCGCTACCTGACCTGCGCCGGCTACCAGGTCAGCGACGCGGGCGACGGGGCGCAGGCGCTGGAGGCGATCAGCGCCGGTCATCCCGACGTGGTGCTGCTCGACCTGATGCTGCCCAGGGTCAACGGCCTCGACGTGCTTCGCACCCTCCGCCGCGACAGCGATGTGCCGGTGATCGTGCTCTCTGCCCGCTCCAGCGAGCAGGAGCGGATCGACGGTCTGCGGCAGGGCGCCGACGACTACGTCGTCAAGCCGTACTCGCCCGGAGAGGTGGTAGCTCGGGTGGAGGCAGTCCTGCGCCGAGCGGGCGCGACCGGGTCGGCGCTCGCGTGCGGCGCCGCGACCATCGATCCTGCGGCGCGCGAGGTGAGGCGGGACGGCCAGGTGGTGCACACCACCCGCAAGGAGTTCGAGCTGCTGCATCTGCTGGTGCGCCATCCCGGCCAGGTGTTCAGCCGCCGGCAGCTGCTCGAGCGGGTCTGGGAGGACTCGTGGGCCGGAGCCACCGACACCGTCACCGTTCACATCCGTCGGCTCCGGGCCAAGGTCGAGGCGGAGCCGTCTGCGCCCCGCCACCTGGTCACGGTGCACGGGGTCGGCTACCGGTTCGATCCGTGAACGAGTCCCTGCGGCTGCTGGCGCTGCTGGCCCCGGTGACGCTCGCGACCGTGCTCTCGTCGGTGGCGGCACGCACGCTCGTGCGCCGGGCGCCGCTCTCATACACGCTGGTGGCGATCGCCGTGGTGGCCAGCTCGGTGACGGTGGTCGACATGGTGCTGCTGAACCACTTCATGCTGCTGAACCCGGGCCACTGGGCGGAGATCACGCTCGTCGCCCTGTACTCGCTGACGGCGGCGGTGGCCGCAGCGCTGATTGTGGGGCGCACGACCGACGACGCCATCAGCCGGCTCGCCGCCACCGCCCACTCGCTGGGCAACAACGATCTCGAGGTCCGCACCGGCTCCCTGAACGCGAGCCCCGAGCTCCAGCTGCTGGGGGCGACGCTGGACCGGGCCGCCGAACGGCTCGAGTTCGCCATCGATACCGAGCGCCGGATCGAGGGGCAGCGGCGCGACCTGATGACGTCGATCTCCCACGACCTGCGCACGCCGCTGGCGAGCATCCGGGCCACCGTCGAAGCCATCAACGACGGTGTGGTAGATGACCCCCAGACCGTTCGCCGGTACGCCGCCGAGATGCTGAGGTCGATCTCGGCGCTGGTGGATCTGGTCGACGACCTCTACGAGCTGTCGCAGCTCGACGCCAGGTCGGTCGCAGCGGATTCGAGACGGCTGCCGGTCGGCGAGGCGATCCACCGCGCGGCCGATCTCTGCGCGCACGACGCGACGCTGCGCGACGTCCGCGTTGAGGTGGCCGTGAAGGACGCGGGCACCGCCACCTGTTCGCCCAAGCTGATACGCGTCGTGCAGTCGCTGATCGACAACGCGGTCAGGTACACGCCCCGTGGCGGGCGGGTGCGGGTCTACGCGGGCGCCGATCCGGCCAGCCTGCGCGTCTCGGTCGAGGACACCGGCCGCGGCATCGACCCGGCTCAGCTGCACCGGGTGTTCGAGCCGTTCTGGCGCGCGGACGAGGCCCGGTCGACGCGCGGCTCCGGCCTGGGACTGGCGCTCGCCCAGCGGATCGTGGAGGCGCTGGGCGGCCGGATCGAGGCGACCAGCACGCCGGAGGTGGGCTCGCGGTTCGTCGTAGTGCTGCCGTCCTGACCGCCGCGCACAGCCGCGGCCGTGGCGGCGCTGGGGCCGTCACCGCGCCATCCCGCCCGCGCGGTATAGGGTTGCGGGAACGTCAGGACTCTTGGGGGGTCAGGGCACTGAAACCGGTCACGAACGATCGCGGATCTGGAGCGGCTGACCGCCGTTCGGTCGTTCGTGCGCCCCGCCGGGGCGGGCGACGCTCTGACCTGATCCAGGCCAAGCTGGAACCCCCGCATCGCAGGGGGCTGGTTCCGCGTCCGTGGCTGGTGCGGACGCTGATGGCGTCTGACGCTGCGGTGATCGCGATCGCTGCACCGGCCGGCTATGGCAAGTCCGCGCTGCTGGCCGAGTGGTCGGCCGCCGACCCGCGGCCGTTCGCCGGGGTGTCGGTCGATGCGGCCGACAACGATCCCGGCGCCCTGCTCCGGTACATC
>DASUHV010000346.1:0-4030 GCA_036273355.1 Gaiellales bacterium | reverse complement strand
GGAAGCCTGATATATTGGGAGATATTTGATCATATTCGCAGTATATCAGATAATATTCGCGAAATCTCGATGGAAACCACTCTGTAACCGGCTCTCAACCGGACAAACTTAATTCGCTGGACCGGCTGCCGGCTTGGGGGTGACCCTCGACCTTCCGATACAGAACTGGATGGGTGAGATGACGTCGTTCGGAAGGATGTTCGCCGCGGGCGTGGGCGGGGTGTTCGTCAGCTGTCTGGCGGCGGTGGGGATGGGACTTCTGATTCTGGCGTCGGCACTGTCCGGTTTCAGCGACGTGTGTGACAGCTCGGGAGGCGGGTGCGGCGGCGGTGGGACATCCCTCGTTGTCTCGCTCGTCGTCCTGGCAATGGTCGGCATCGCGCTGAGCGCCGGGACGATCCGGGTGCTGCTCGGCCGGCGCGGTCGCGGCATGACGACGCTGCTGCTGATCGCCGGTGGACTCCTCTTTGCCGGCACCACGACACTGCTCACCGCATCGATCGTGGTCGGGCACGTGATCACCGGTGGCGCCGGCGCCCTCTGGCTTCCCCTCGGCCTGCTCGCGGCCCTCTGCTACCTGTACCTGTGGTCGCACGCCATGACCGACGCGGTCAACAAGCGCGCCCGCTGACGGACCCGCCGGGAGGCGGAGCGGGGCGAGGAACGTCATGCCCTCGGCAGGATTCGAACCTGCGACGCCGGCCTTAGGAGAGCCGCGCTCTATCCCCTGAGCTACGAGGGCACGTCCGTCCAAGCGTACTCCACGGCGCCGCGGCTACTCTGACGCAATGACCGACCTGGGACAGGCGGCGCTGGGCGCTTGGAGCGGCGGTGTGCACATGCACTTCGGCGTGCCGGTCGGGCGCGAGCGCCTGACCGAGCTGCTGCGGCCGGGCGATGACATCGGCACCGTCATCACGGCCGACGCGTACGGGGCCGGAGAGGCCGACCGCGACGTCGGGCGCGCCCTGAGCGGGCTCGACCGCGACGGCTATCGCCTGGTGGGCATGATCGGTCACGACTTCACCAGCGGTGAGCGGGCCGGCGCCAAGGGCTACCCGCGCTTCACCGACCCGGCTCTGCGCGAGCCGCAGCAGTACGGGGCCTACCTGCGCGCCGCGGCCGAGGCCAGCCTCGAACGCTGCGGCGCCGACCGC
Organism: Gaiellales bacterium; assembly: GCA_036273355.1. Classification (GTDB taxonomy): domain Bacteria; phylum Actinomycetota; class Thermoleophilia; order Gaiellales; family JAICJC01; genus JAICYJ01. The sequence goes on along the minus strand of DASUHV010000346.1, from coordinate 2,873 downwards.
TTCGACCTGCTGATGCTGCACAACCCCGACCACACGGGCTACAGCTCGCCGCTGGTGTGGGACGCGATGGCGGGGCTGCGCGACGCGGGGCTGACTGCCGCCATCGGAGTCGCCCCGGGGCCGGCCAACGGGTTCACGCTGGATGTGATCTCGTGCCTGGAGCGGTTCGGCGACCGGATCGACTGGGCGATGCTGATCCTGAACCCGTTCGAGCCGTGGCCGGCGCGGCTGGCGCTGCCGGCCTGCGAACGGGCCGGCGTGCGGGTGCTGGCGCGCGTCGTCGACTACGGCGGCGTGTTCTGGGACGACGTCCTGGACGAGGGGCAGTTCGCCGAGTACGACCACCGCCGCTACCGCCCGGCCGGGTGGGTCGGCCGCGCCCGCGGCAAGCTCGACCGGATCCGGCCGATCGGTGAGCGCCACGACCTCACCCCCCTGCAGCTTGCGGCGGCCTGGACGCTGGCCCAGCCGGCCGTATCCTGCGTGGTGCCGACGCTGATCCAGGAGGCCGGCAGCGAGGCCAGGCCGGTCGAACAGAAGCGGTCGGAGCTGGCCGCGGTGCCGGCGGTCTCGCCGCTGTCGGCCGCCGAGCTGGCCGAGATCGACGCCGTCGGTGACAACGCCGGCAGCATGGCGCTGAAGGGCGGCTCACCCGTCCACGAGGGCGAGCCGCGGGCCGATGCGTGGCCGCTCGACGACGACCTGCGGTCGGTTGCCGCCCGCTGGGGGATCGCGCCGGAGCGCGACCTCGTCATGCACGCGTGAAACAGTCGAACGCGTGGTCGTACGCCAGCAGGGTCAGGCTAAAGCCAGACCCTTGTCGTAGCGCTAGGTGAAGGGTCTGGCTTCAGCCTGACCCTGCCGAACGACACCCAGCGCTGCGGGTTCAGAACGTCCTGCTCGATGGCGTCGTGGCACTTCAGTACTCGCGGTAGCCCGTCACCACGAAGGCGCCACCGCGGCGGCGGTCTGGCCAGAACCCGCTCAGCACCATGTTGGTGAACCAGATCACGATCGCGGCCTTGGCAATCTGCCAGAACCCCGAGGCGTCAAAGCCCGGCACCAACCAGGCCGTCAGCCAGACGATGCCCATGTTGATCAGGAACAGTCCGATGCCGAGCGTGACGATGATGAACGGGATGCCGAGCACCACCAGCACCGGCTTGATGAAGGTGTTGACAGCCGCGAAGACGAGGCCGGCCAGGGCCAGCGCCCCGTAGCTGTCGTAGCTGACGTCTCCCACCAGCCAGGCGGCCACTCCCAGCGCCACGGTGTTCACGAGCCACGTGAACAGGAACCGCATCAGCCATCGGGAGCGCCAGCTTGCCATGGCTGAATATTCGCCTGCGCCGGCCTTCTGCGCAAAGGCTAGTCTGCCTCGCCATGATCGATACCGCTCTGCACGAGGAGGCGATCAGCCTCACGCGCGACCTCGTCCGCGTCGACAGCTCCAACCCACCCGGCAACGAGACGCCGGCCGCGCTGGTGCTGAAGCGCTACCTCGAGGCCAATGGCCTGGAGTGCGAGCTGGTCGCCCGCGACCCCGATCGCGCCAACCTGGTGGCCCGCATCCCCGGCAAGGGCACAGGCCCGTCGCTGGCGCTGCTCGGCCATACCGACGTGGTGCCGGCCGACGCACAGGACTGGCAACACGGCCCCTTCTCAGGCGACGTCGACGACGACGGGTACCTGTGGGGCCGTGGCACGGTGGACATGAAGAACGAGACGGCGACGCGCGCGGTGGCGATGGCCGTACTCGCGCGCGAGGGGTTCCAGCCGAACGGCGATCTGGTCTACATCGCCGAGGCCGACGAGGAGGACGGAACCCATCCGGTGGGGATGGTCTGGCTGGTGGGCGAACGTCCCGACCTGGCCACTGACTTCGCCATCAACGAGGGCGGCGGAGATCGCACCGTACTGTCGGACGGGCGGGTGTTCGTGCCGATCTGCGTCGGCGAGAAGTGCTGCCTGGCCGCGCTGGTCACGGCGCTGGGCGAGGCCGGCCACGCCTCCACCCCGAATGCGGGCGCGAACGCCGTGCCGCGGCTGGCGACGCTGATCGAGCGGCTGGCCGCCTACCGGCCGGAGCGGCGGCTGCTGCCGGAGACGCGGGCGATGCTGGAGGCGCTGATCGGCCCGTTCGACGAGAACGACCTGGACGCGGCGCTGGAGCGGGCGGCCACGCTGCACAGCAGCTTTCCCGACGTGATCCCGGCACTGTTCGGGATCACCATCGCCCCGACGCGCCTGGTGGGGTCGAGCGCGCGCAACGTGATGCCGGGCCGCGCGTCGGTCGAGTGCGACTGCCGCATCCTGCCCGGCGACACGCCAGAGACGCTCGAGCGGGAGCTGCGGGCGGCGCTGGGCGACGACCTGCCCTATGAGATCGAGTTTCTGGAAGCGCCCGTGGGCGGCACGGTTGCCTCGGTCGACACGCCGCTCTTCGGGATCTGCCAGAGCTTCTTCGATCAGCACGACCCGGGCGCGCAGCTGCTGCCGATGGTGTCCACGGGCTTCACCGACTCGCACTTCGTGCGGCAGGCCTACGGCACCGCCGCCTACGGTCTCTGGCCCTGCCGCCACACCCCCAGCGAGGTGCTGTCGTCGGGGATCCACAACCGCGACGAGCGCCTGCACGTGGACGACCTCGCCTACGGGTTGGACTTCACCCTGCACGTCTGCCGCGAGGTGGGCGCGCTGACCCGCTGAGCCCAGGCGGAGCGCTAGGTGGACGCCCAGCCGCGGAACGCGTTCAGCAGCGCCGCCCGCGCGTCGGGCGAGATCTGCTGCTCGTGCAGCGTCCCGGTGAGGCGGATCGTCTCGCGCATCTGCTCCAGGTAGGTGGTGCAGCCGTCGCAGCCGGCGATGTGGTT
>DASUHV010000345.1:0-18484 GCA_036273355.1 Gaiellales bacterium | reverse complement strand
GCGAGCTTCCGGCCTCCTGACCACCTACGACCACGCCGACCTGGACACCGCCCAGGCGCTGCTGCGGGCCGGAGGCGAGCGCGTCCAGCAGCTACCGGAATCGGACGCCGAGGGGCGGCTGATCGCCCTGCAGCAATGCTCCCAGGCAAACGAGCTGTTCCACAACGTGATCCTGGCCGCAGCCAACTGCCCGCCGCTGCGGGACACGGTGCAGGCGCTCACCAACCGCGTGCCGCGCAGCCTGGCGTGGCACACGTTCGCCGTCGACCCCGGGATCGTGCCCCGCAGCGCCGACGACCACGACCGCATCGCAGAGGCGCTCGACAAGCCCGACCCGAAGCGGGCGCGAAAGCTGCTGCACGCGCACGTGCTGGACACGGGCGAGACGCTGGCGCGGTGGCTGTCGCGGCAGGGCGGGCGGTAGGGGCCTCACCACCACGAGACGCCGGTCGCCGACCAGCAGGGTCAGGCTAAAGCCAGACCCTTCACCCAGGCGCACGCCTCGCCGCCGGCAAGTGTCTGGCTTAAGCCTGACACTGCCGAAGCACCACCAAGCCATCGAGCACGCCGCACCACCACGTGGCCCGATCGGATCAGCTAGCCGATGCGCCGCGCGCCGACGTACTCGGACGAGTACCAGCCGGACAGCGAGCTGATCTGCACCACGGTGCCGGTGTGCGGAGCGTGGATGAACGAGCCGCCGCCCACGTAGATGCCGACGTGGCCGAGGCCGTCGAAGAACACGAGGTCGCCCGGCTCGAGGGCGTCGCGCGGCACCGGCGTGCCCATCGAATACTGCGCGGCCGCGTTGTGCGGCAGCGACACGCCCAGCCGGCCGTACACGTACATCACGAGCCCGGAGCAGTCGAAGCCCGACGGCGAGGCCCCGCCCCACACGTACGGCACGCCCAGGTACTGCTCGGCGATCGCGACCGCCTGGCCGCCGAGCGTGCTGGACGGAGGCACCGGGATGCTGCCGCCCGTGCCGCCGACACTGCTGCCGCCGCTGGCCGCCGCCGCGGCCGCCGTCGCAGCCGCCTGCTCACGCGCCTGCTGCTGGTCGATCAGGTGCTGGATGTCGGCGCTGATCTGCGACTTACGAGCCTGCAGCGAGTGCAGCCCAGCCTCCACGTGCTGCTTGGCCGCCAGCTGCGCCTGCTGATCCTTTGCCAGCTGCGCCGTTTCGGTCGAGAGCTGGCGCGTGCGGACGGCGATCACCTTCTTGGTCTGGGCGATCTGCGCGATCAGGTTGCTGTTCGCGTCGTTGGCGCGCTGCAGCACCTGCACGTGGTCGACCAGCTCGGAGAACGAGTGGGACGCCAGCAGGAACGACACGACGTCCTCGTCGGTCGACTTGTAGGCGCTGGTCAGGCTCTGCGCCAGCAGCTTCTGGGCATGCGCCAGGTTCTTGCGGGCCACGCCCAGCACGATCCTGTTGTTCTGCAGCTGGTGGCGCGTCTGCAGGTAGTGCTGGTGGACGGCGTTGTACTTCTCGATCTGCTTCTCGAGCGCCGCCTCCTGGTTCATGATCTGGTTCTCGACCTGGCGCGCCTCGGCTCGCTTCGACGAGATGCTGGACGCGGCGGATGCCTGCGGCAGCGCCACCACCAGGAGGGCGGTCAGGAGCGAGAAAGCCAGGAGCAACGGTCGGGTCACACGCGCACCCACTGCGCGTGCATGGCCACGGCTGAAACACATGGGTCAACACGCTACCAGACGGGTTCGACGGCAAGCGGCATGCATCAAATGTTTACGAATGGCGTGGAGCGGCCATCGGCTCTGTCACAATGCGGTCGATATCGCGCGCAAAGCCACGTCAGGAAACGAGGTCGAGGCATGAGAATGCGACGAATGTGGGTGCTGGCGGCGGCACCGCTGGTGGTTGTGGTGCTGGCGGCGGGCTGCGGCGGAAGCTCATCGAGCGGCGGATCCTCCGGGTCCTCCCTGCCCAAGGGCAGCGGCCAGGTGATCAGCATCCCCGTCTCCGACTCCGGCTTGTCGTTCACCAAGACCACGGCCACCGCCAACGCCGGCGTGATCACGCTCGAGTCCAAGAACCCGCAGTCGGTCGGCCATGACATCTCGATCAAGGGCACCGGGGTGAGCGAGCAGGGCAACGTGGTCTCCAACGGCGGCACCTCCACCGTGACGGCCACCGTGACGCCGGGCACCTACATCTTCTACTGCTCCGTGCCGGGCCACGAGCAGGCCGGCATGAAGGGCGTGCTCACGGTTTCCTGAGCGTACGCGCCGCGTCAGCCTCGCCCGCCGATGCCGCCCGACTCGCGCATCAGGCGCTGGGCCAGGTAGACCGGAATCGCGGTCAGCGCGATCACGAACACCGCCACCGCGTTCACCTCCTGCGCCGTGTTGGGCAGGCGGAACTGGTTGTAGATCCACAGCGGCAGCGTCTGCTGGGCGCCGGCCGTGAAGTTGGTGACCACGATCTCGTCGAACGACAGCGCGAACGCGAGCAGGCCGCCCGCGACCAGCGCGGTGGCCAGGTTCGGCAGGGTGATGAAGCGGAACGTCTGCCAGCCGTCGGCGCCGAGATCCATCGATGCCTCCTCGAACGAGCTCGATGAGCGCCGCAGCCGGGCCACCGCGTTGTTGAAGACGACCACGATGCAGAACGTCGAATGGCCGATCGCGACCGTCACCAGCGACGGCGTCAGCGACAGGTACTCGATCACCGACAGCAGCGACAACCCGGTGATGATGCCGGGCAGCGCGAGCGGCAGCACCAGCAGCAGCGACAGCGAGTTCTTCCCGAAGAAGCGGAAGCGCGACAGCGCGAACGCGGCCGCGCTGCCCAGCACCAGCGCCACCGCCGTGGCGGCCAGCCCCACCTTGAACGAGTTCTCGAGCGCGGTGCGGGCGGTCTGGTCGTGCAGCGCCAGCGACCACCAGTGCAGCGTGTAGTCCTTGATCGGCCAGGTCGGGATCCGGGAGGCGTTGAACGACGCCATCACGATCACGACCAGCGGGATGTAGAGGAACGCCATCACCCCGAACGAGAAGATGCGAAGGCCGATGCGGACGGGTCGCGGCTCCATCAGGCGTTCCCCCTCACAGCGCCTCGAACGCTCCCAGCCGCTTGACCAGCAGCAGGTAGATCGTGATCACGATCACCGGCACCAGGGCGATCGCGGCCGCAAGCGGCAGGTCGTTGGCGATGCCCTGATAGCGGAAGATGACGCTGCCCAGGAAGTCTGTCTTGTTGCCGCCCACCAGGTCGACCATGATGTAGTCGCCCAGGGTCAGCGAGAACGTGAAGATCGAGCCGGCCGCGATCCCCGGCAGTGCCAGCGGCATGATCACGCTTCGCAGCGTGCGCCACGAGCGGCCGCCCAGGTCGCTGGAGGCCTCGATCAGCGATCCCGGGATGCGCTCGAGCGCGGCGTAGATGGGAAGCACCATGTAGGGCAGCCAGATGTAGGTGAAGGCCAGCCACATGGCGGTGGTGCTGAACGCGATGTGCAGCGGCCCCAGGTCGATCTTGGCCAGCGCCCAGTTGATCGTGCCGGCGTCGCCGGTCATCAGCCGCCAGGTATAGGCCTTGATCAGGTAGCTCGACCACAGCGGCATCAGCACGCCCACGAACAGCAGTGCGCGGACGCCCCGCGAGGCCACGCGCGCCATGTAGTAGGCCAGCGGGAACGCCAGCAGAATGTCGGTGATGGTGACCAGCACCGCCATCTGCACGGTCTGGCGGGTGACGGCGTGCAGGGTCGGGTCGTCCTTCACCGTCCGCACGTTGTCCCAGGTGAAGGTGTGGATGATCTGGCCGCTGAGCTCGTCCTGCTGCCAGAACGCGGTCGCCAGCAGCACGACCAGCGCCGCCAGGTAGACGACGACGATCCAGCTCAGCGGCGGGATCAGCAGGGCGAGCAGCTTCAGCCAGCGGTGGCGGTAGAAGAACGCCGAGAGCCGGCGGCGGGCGCCGAACGGTGCGGAGGCGGTGGGTGTGGACATGGGCGGGATGCTCCCGGGGGCCGCTCGGCCCCCGGGAGCGCGAGATCAGGAGTTCTTGATGTCAGTCCACGCCTGGAACCACTCCGTGTAGGGAACACAGGTGTTCCCCCTGCTGTCGCCGCATTCGCTCAGCGGCGTCTTCCAGAAGGAGATGTGGTCGAAGTAGTTCGGATCCGTGACGTGGTAGTCGGCGCAGTAGTTCTTGACCTGCTTGTCCAGGATCGCGCAGGCCTTGGGGTTGGCCGGCGCCGAGCCGAAGGTGTAGGCGGTCTTGGCCTGCACCTCGGGCGTGGTCGCGTAGTCCATCCACTTCAGCATGCAGTTGGGATGGGCCGCCTTCGAGTACTCCATCCAGGTGTCGGCCCATCCGGTCGCGCCCTCCTTGGGCAGGACGGCCTCGACCGGCACCTTCGCGGCCTTGAGGGTGTTCAGCTGGTAGGGCCAGGTCGGGCCGATCACGATGCTGCCCTGGGTGAAGTCCTGGATCTGGGCCGTGAAGCTCGACCAGTAGTTGCCGATCTGCTGGTGCTGTTTCTTCAGCAGGTTGACGGCCGCGTCGAACTGCGGCTGGGTCAGCTCGTAGGGATCGGTGATCTTGAGGTCGGGCTGCGCCGACTTCAGGTAGAGCGCCGCGTCGGCGATGTAGATGGGGCTGTCGTACGCGTCCACCTTGCCCTTGTAGCTGGTGCCGTCGAAGATCACGCCCCAGCTGTCGGGCGCCGGGCTGACGACGGTCTTGTTGTACATCAGGATGTTCGCGCCCCACTGGTAGGAGACGCCGTAGTGGACGCCGTTGATCGTGTTGTGCGGCGGGCTCTGCAGCTGCGGCGTGATGTCGCCGAAGTCGGAGATCAGGTTCGGGTTGATCGGCGACACCAAGCCGGACGCGATCAGACGGTTGCTGGCGTCGCCCGAGGCGGACACGCCGTCGTAGTTGCCGCTCTGCATCAGCTTGTACATCTCGTCCGAGGTCTGTCCGTACTTGACGTTGACCTGGCAGCCGGTCTGCTTCTCGAACGGCTTCAGCACGTTGGGCTCGGTGTAGCCCTGCCACGCGATCAGGTTCAGCGACGTCTCGAGCGGGCCGATCGACTGCGGCAGGCTGGGGCCGCTCGAACCGTTGCTCCCGGAGCCGCCGTTACCGCTCGACGAACTGCTTCCGCAGCCCGCGGCGACGGCCATGGCCGACACCAGCACCGCTGCAAGCACCAGACGAACCCTCATGCTGTGACCTCCTGATTGTCCCTTGACGGCTCGCCCTCGAGCGAGCGGTTGTATTGACGGTCCCACACCAGCTTCACGCGCCGGCCCTTGGCAGCCAGCGCCTCCATCGATGACGTGGTCAGGTTCTGCTGCACCACCACCAGGTCGACGCCGGCCTCCAGCGAGACGATGTAGCGGGTGGTCGTGCCGAGGTAGACGACGTCGCGCACCGTCCCCACGGCCGAGCAATCCCTCGCACCGACGGCCGCATCGGGCTCGGCGATCCGGATCTTCTCCGGGCGCACCGTGAAGCGGTCGGGAGAGCCGGTGATGGCCGCCGCGGCGTCGCCCGAGAGCACGTTCGACGTGCCCACGAACCCGGCGATGAACACGCTGGCGGGGTGCTCGTAGATCTCGGCCGGCGTCCCCACCTGCTCGATCCGCCCGACGTTGAACACGGCGATGCGGTCGCTCATGGTGAGCGCCTCGTCCTGGTCGTGGGTGACGAAGATGAACGTGATGCCGACGTCGCGCTGGATCGTCTTCAGCTCGATCTGCATCTCCTCCCGCAGCTTCAGGTCGAGTGCGCCCAGCGGCTCGTCCAGCAGCAGCACCCGCGGGCGGTTGACCAGCGCCCGTGCCAGCGCGACGCGCTGTCGCTGCCCGCCCGAGAGCTGCGAGGGCTTGCGCTTGTCGAAGCCGTCCAGCCGCACCATCCGCAGCGCGTCCGCCACCCGGTCGCGCCGCTCCTGCTTCTTCACCCGCTTCACCATCAGGCCGTAGGCGACGTTCTCACCGACCGACATGTGCGGGAACAGCGCGTAGTCCTGGAACACCGTGTTGACGTCGCGCTGGTAGGGCGCCAGCTTGGACACGTCCCGTCCGTCCAGCAGCACCGTGCCCTCGGTGGGCAGCTCGAAGCCGGCGATCATGCGCAGCGTCGTGGTCTTCCCCGACCCGGACGGCCCCAGCAGCGAGAAGAACTCGCCGTGGGTGACCTCGAGGTCGACGCCCGCAACCGCGTCGACGTCGCCGTAGCTCTTGCGCACGCCACGCAGCGTGACGGCCGCGGGGGTGGTGGAATCAGGCGGCTGCGGCAAGCGACTCCTCGAGCCGGTCAAGCCCCAACTCCAGGTCCTCCTGGGTGGCGGTGATCGGCACCAGAATGCGCAGCACGTTGTCGTAGATGCCGGTCTTCAGCAGCAGCAGGCCGCGCTCGAGCGCCCCCGCCACCGTCGCGTTCGCCACATCGGCGGCCGGCTCCCGCGTCTCGCGGTCCTTGACCAGCTCGATCGCCGCCATCGGCCCGATCCCGCGCACCTCGCCGATCACCTGGTGGCGCTCGGCCATGCCGTTGAGGCGGGCCATGATCTCCTCGCCAAAGGCGGTGGACTGGGCCAGGAACGCCTCGCTGGCGATCGCCTTGATGCTCTCGACCGCGGCGGCGCAGGCCACGGGGTTGCCGCCGTAGGTGGAGCCAAGGCCGCCCAGGTGCACCGAGTCCATCACCTCGGCCCGGCCGATCACGCCGGCCAGCGGCATGCCCGCGGCCAGCGACTTGCCGACGGTCATCAGATCCGGCACCAGCCCGTAGTGGTCGAGCGCCCAGAGCTTGCCGGTGCGGCCCATGCCCGACTGCACCTCGTCGTCGACGTAGAGGATGCCGTGCTGCTCGCAGAGCGCCATCACGCCCTCGATGAACTCGGCCGGCATCACCGTGAAGCCGCCCTCGCCCTGCACCGGCTCCAGCACCACGCACGCCACCGACTGGGGATCGACGTGTGCCTTGAAGATGAACTCGAGGCCCTTCAGCGCGTCCTTCGTGGTGACGCCGCGGTAGGGGTAGGGCGCGGGCGCCCGGTAGATCTCGGGCGCGAACGGGCCCATGCCCTTCTTGTAGACGAGCTTGGAGGTGAGGGACATGGTCAGGAGCGTGCGCCCGTGGAAGCCGCGGTCGAAGGTGATCACGGCGTCACGGCCGGTGTGGTAGCGGGCGATCTTCACGGCGTTCTCGACCGCCTCGGCGCCGGAGTTGATCAGGAGCGCCTTCTTGGCGTGCGTGCCGGGGGTGTTCTCGCACAGGAGTTGCGCGACCTCGAGGTAGGGCTCGTAGGCGGCCACCGGGAAGCATGAGTGCAGCATCTTGTCGGCCTGGTGCTTGATCGCATCCACCACCGCGTCGGGCGTGTGGCCGAGGTTGAGCACGCCGATGCCGCCGGCGAAGTCGATGTACTCCTTGCCGTCCACGTCGGTGAGGCGGGCGCCGTGGCCGTGGTCGGCGACGATCGGCGCCAGCGCGACGCCGCGTGCGACGAACGTCTCGCGCTTTGCCATCAGCTGCTCGGTCTTGGTTCCGGATGCTTGCACTGCCATTTTGCGGCCCCCGTGTGATCGATCTTTGCGCCAACGAGTATAAGCAGGAAGGGGCTTAGCGCGCTTGCGCTCCTGATACGATTGGCCACTCTGTCCAATCGCCGAGACAAGGATCGCCTCTATGACCAGCAACGGCTCGCAGGCCGCGCTGTCTGACGACAGGCTGCAGGAACTCGCAAAACGCCATCTGATGATGCACTTCACGCGGCACTCCACGTTCCGCAACGAGGACGTGCCGATCATCACCCGCGGCGAGGGCTGCTACCTGTACGACAGCAAGGGGAAGCGCTACTTCGACGGGCTGGCCGGCCTGTTCTGCACCCAGATCGGCTACAGCTTCGGCGCCGAACTGGGTGAGGCGGCCGCCACGCAGATGGCGGAGCTGCCCTTCTACACCAACTGGAGCTACGCGCATCCGCGCTCGATCGAGCTGGCCGCCAAGGTGGCCGAGCTGGCGCCGGGCGACCTCAACCGCGCCTTCTTCGTGTCCGGCGGGTCGGAGGCCAACGAGGCCATCATCAAGCTCGTGCGCCAGTACCACCAGCTGCAGGGGCACCACCACCGCTACAAGATGATCGCGCGGCGCATCGCCTACCACGGCACCACCCTGGGCGCGCTGTCGCTGACCGGCATCTACCCGCTGAAGACGCCGTTCGAGCCGCTGATGGCAGGTGTTCGCCACGTCTCCAACACCAACCGCTACCGCCGTCCCCACGGCGAGAGCGAACAGGAGTTCACGCAGTTCCTGCTGGACGAGCTGCGCGGCGTGATCGAGCAGGAGGGCCCCGACTCGGTGGCCGCCGTCTTCATGGAGCCCGTGCAGAACTCAGGTGGCACCTTCACACCGCCCGAGGGCTACTACCAGGGCGTGCGCGCGATCTGTGACGAGTACGGCGTGCTGCTGGTGGCCGACGAGGTGATCTGCGGCTTCGGCCGGCTGGGCGAGTGGTTCGGATCGACCCGCTACGACATCCGGCCCGACATCGTCACCTTCGCCAAGGGCGTCGGATCGGCGCACGTGCCGCTGGGCGGCGTGCTCATGACCGACGACGTCGCGGGGCCGTTCCTCGAAGGGACGACCGTTCTCAACCACGGCATCACCTACGGCGGCCACCCCGTCTCGGCGGCCGTGGCGCTCAAGAACCTCGAGGTGATGGAGCGCGAGGACGTGCTCGGCAACGTGCGGCGCAACGAGGCGTACTTCCAGGAGCTGCTCGAGAAGCTGGGCGAGAAGCCGATCGTCGGCGACGTCCGCGGTGCCGGATACTTCCGGTCGCTCGAGCTCGTGAAGGACAAGGACACCAAGGAGACGTTCGACGACGAGGAGTCCGACCACCTACTGCGCGGCTTCCTGTCGGGACGGCTGTGGGACGCGGGTCTGATCTGCCGCGCCGACGACCGCGGCGACCCGGTGATCCAGCTGTCGCCGCCGCTGATCGCGACCCGCGAGGAGCTCGACTTCATCCACGACGTGCTGGACACGGTGCTGGACGAGGCCTGGGACGAGATGCAGCGGCCTCATTCCCACGGCAGCCGCAAGGTGGTCACCGGCGCCCGCCAGGTCGTCGACACCAACTAGATGCATCGGTCATCCAGGTGCTGACCGTCGCCGACATCATCGCGCTGCCCCAGCTGGAGCTGGAGGTGGCGGGCGGCGGCGACGGCCGCGATCGGGTCGTTCGGTGGGCTCACATCAGCGAGCTGGACGACCCCACGCCGTGGCTGCGCGGCGGCGAGCTGCTGCTGACCACCGGGCAGCCGCTGCAGCGCGACCCCGCCGGCTTCGTCGAGCGGCTGGCCCGGCACGGCCTGGCCGGGATCTGCCTGGGGCTGGGCTTCGGGCTCGACGAGATGCCGGCCGAGGCGGTGACCGCCGCCGACCGGCTCGGCTTCCCGGCCATCACCACCCCCTACCACGTGCCCTTCATCGCGATCACCGAGGCGGTGTTCACCGCCCAGGGCGACGCCCGCGTGCAGACGCTCGAGCGCCTCACCGAGCTGATGCTGGACGGGCGCGACCTGGACGCGATGCTGACAGAGATGGGCCGGGTGGCCGGCACCGCGCTGGTGCTGCGCGAGCCGTCCGGCCGCGTCCTGGCCCGCACCGGCGAGATCGCCGAGGGCGACGCCGGGGCGGTGGTGCTGCCGGTCGTGACGGGCAGCACGGTGCACGCCGAGCTGGTGGCCCGGCCCGCGGAGCACGACCGGCAGCTGCTGCACCACGTGCAGACGGTGCTGGCGGTGGAGCTGCTGAAGCGCCGGGCCGTGGCCGAGGCACAGCGGCGGCTGTCGGGCGACCTCGTCGAGTCGATCCTGGCCGGCGAGGTGAGCGGGCCGGAGCTGCGGCGCAAGGCCGCGGCCTTCGGCCTGCAGGGTGAGCAGCCGATGGCGTTCGCGCTGCTGCGGCCGTCCCAGCGCGGCACGCGGGCGCTGGCAGAGCTGGCCGACCATGCCGGTGACCAGTGGCCCTGCACGGTCCGCGACGGTGGCGTCGCCGTGCTGCTCGAGGCAGACGACGACGCGCAGGCGGAGGTGCGGGCCGAGTCCCTGCTCGCCGCGACCGGCGCCGGAGCGGCCGGCGTCGGGCGCGTCCGGCGCAACCCGGCCGACCTGCGGCGCAGCTATGACGAGGCGCTGTACGCGGTCGAGGCACGGACCGCGAACGGCCACCCCGCGCTGGCCACGTTCCGTGACCTGGGCTCGATCCAGCTGCTCCTGTCCCTTCAGGACGAACGCGGCGTGGAGCTCTACTGCGACTCGCTGCTGGGCCGCCTGGTCGAGCACGACAGGGCCCACGGATCTTCATTGGTCGACTCGCTGCGCGCCTACATCGAGGCGAACGGCCGCTGGGCCGAGGCGGCCGCCGAGCTGCACGTGCACCGCCACACGCTGCGGTACCGCGTGCGCAAGATCGAGGAGCTGACCGGCCGCGACCTCGGTAACGCGGGCGACCGGCTGGAGCTGTGGCTGGCACTGCGCGCACACCAGCTGCGCACGCCCGCGGCCCCGCTGGAGCCGGTGTGAGCACCGTCGCGGTGATCGGGGCGGCCGGCATCATCGGGCCGGCCATCGTGGCGACGCTGGCCGAGCACGATGCCGTCGATGAGATCCGCTGCCTCGACCGCGACGGCGACGGCGCGGGCGCGGTGGCCGAGCGCCACGGCGGCGGCAAGGCCACCGCTGCGGCACTCGACATCACCGACCATGACGCGGCCGTGGCCGCACTGCGGGGCTCCACGCTGCTCCTGAACACGGCCGCCTACCGGATCAACCTGGCGGCCATGGAGGTGGCGCTGGAGGCGGGCGCCCACTACCTCGACCTGGGCGGGCTCTACCACGTCACCCGCGAGCAGGTGAAGCTCGACCTGCGCTTCCGCGAGGCCGGGCTGCTCGCCGTGCTGGGCATGGGCTCGACGCCGGGCAAGACCAACGTGATGGCCGCACACGCGGTGGCGGGGCTGGGCGGGCGCATCGACCGGGTGGTGGTGGCTGCCGCCGGCCGTGACCCCGACCCGCCGTCCGGGCCGCTGGTCGCGCCCTATGCGATGGAGACGATCCTGGACGAGCTGTCGATGCCGACCCCGGTCGTGCGCGACGGCGAGCACGTGTTCCTGGAGCCGCTCACCGACGCCGGCACGGTCGAGTTCGGCGAGCCGGTGGGTGCGGCGCCGACCATCTACACGATCCACTCGGAGCAGGCCACCTTCACCGACAGCTTCGGCGCCCGCGACGTCAGCTTCCAGCTGTCGCTGAACCCCGTCTTCCTCGACAAGATCCGGCTCCTGACCGACCTCGGCCTGGCCGGCACCGACCCGGTCGACGTGCGCGACACGCCGGTGGTGCCACGGCAGCTGCTGCTGGCCCTGCTGGCGCGGCTGCCGAAGACGTCGCCGTCGCACGAGGCGTTCGGCATCCACCGCGTCGAGGTCTACGGGGAGCACGGAACGGCCGTGATCGAGTGCGTCACGCGGTCGGTCGACCGGCTCGAGTTCGGGGGCGGCGTGCTCTCAACCGCGTGCCCGCCGGCGGTGGTCGCCGACATGATCTGCCGCGGCGAAATCGACCGGCACGGGGTGTTCCCGTCGGAACAGGTGGTGCCGTTCCATGCGCTGTTCGAGCGGCTCGAGCGCTACGGCGTAACCGTCCGCGGCGAGATCTCAGTCGAGCATCTTCTTGACGCCGTCCAGCTTCTTGCGCATCTCGCCCACCTCGGCGGCCTGCGACTTGACCGCCTCGGCCAGCGCCTGCACGCTGTCGACCAGCGACTTGGCCAGGGCGTCGATATCGGATCCTGCGGTTGCGGCCGCCTTGCGCCCGCGGCGGGCACTCTTGCGCGCGGTTGCGGTGGCGGCGGCTTTGCGTCCCGGGGGACGTCCGCGACGTGTGCGCGGACGCAGCGAACCACCGGCGCGCTTGCGTGCCACCCGGTAGTAGTTGGCAGCCACGGTTCCAGCTCGGCGGCCCGAGTCAGCGGAGATCTTCGCGAACGCCTCGGTGCGGTTCATCCCACCCGCGACCAGCTTTTCGACCTGCTCGAAGATCTGCTCGCCTACCTCACCTGAGCGGGGCATATCTCACCTTTCGTTCGTTGGATGTACACCCACTCTACCGTACGAACGATTGGCGGCACGTTTATACATGCCCTCGCCTATATAGATGTATCAGTGCATTGGTCGACGAGTCGTGTGTCAGGTCGGGCTCAACATCACTTTCAAGCTCTGCCGCTATGCGTTTCGCGAGCACCTTCCCGAGCTCGACGCCCCACTGATCGAACGAGTTGATGTCCCAGATCACGCCCTGCGTGAACACGCTGTGCTCATACAGCGCGACCAGGCTCCCCAACGTGGCGGGCGTCAGACGTTCGGCCAGCAGCGTGCTGCTGGGCCGGTTGCCCTCGAACACCCGGTGCGGGGCCAGGTCGGCGCCGGAGCCCTCGGCCCGCACCTCGTCGAGGCCCTTCCCGAAGGCCAGCGCCTCGGTCTGGGCGAACACGTTGGCCATCAGCAGATCGTGATGGCGGCCGAGCGGGTTGAGGCTGTGCAGGAAGCCGATGAAGTCACACGGGATCAGCCGCGTGCCCTGATGCAGGAGCTGATAGAACGAGTGCTGGCCGTTCGTCCCCGGCTCTCCCCAGTAGACCGCCCCCGTGTCATAGTCGACGCGGGTACCGTCCAGAGTGACATGTTTCCCGTTGCTCTCCATCGTCAACTGTTGTAGGTATGCCGGGAAACGCTTGAGGTACTGGTCGTAGGGCAACACGGCAACTGTCTGGGCATCAAAAAAGTCGCTGTACCAAACGGCCAGGAGACCCATCAACACGGGCATGTTCTGATCAAGCGCGGCTGTGCGGAAATGCACATCCATGGCATGAAACCCGCCGAGCAACTCCCGGAACCGATCCGGCCCGACCGCGATCATCGTCGAGAGGCCGATCGCCGAGTCCATGGAGTAACGGCCACCCACCCAGTCCCAGAAGCCGAACATGTTGTCCAGATCGACACCAAAGGCCGACACCTCGTCGGCTGCGGTCGACACGGCGACGAAGTGCTGCGCGATCGCGGCTTCGTCCGGCATCGCCGCCAGCACCCATTCGCGGGCGCTCGCCGCGTTGGTCATCGTCTCCTGCGTCGTGAAGGTCTTGGAGGCGATGATGAACAGCGTCTCGGCCGGGTCGAGGTCGCGGGTGGCCTCGGCAAAATCGGTGCCGTCGACGTTGGAGACGAACCGGAACTCAAGATCGCGCTGCGAGTAGCTGCGCAGCGCCTCGTAGGCCATCACCGGCCCCAGGTCGGAGCCGCCGATGCCGACGTTTATGACGTTGCGAATCCGCTTGCCGGTGTGGCCCTTCCAGTCGCCGCTGCGAACGCGGTCGGCGAAAGCGGCCATGCGGTCGAGCACCTCGTGGACGGCCGGCACCACGTCGCTGCCCTCGACCACGATCGATTCGCCGGCCGGCGCGCGCAGGGCCACGTGCAGCACCGAGCGGCCCTCGGTGGTGTTGATCGGAGCGCCGGTGAACATGGCCTCCCTGCGCGCCTCCAGCCCGCGCTCGCGGGCCAGCTCGATCAGCAGGCGCAGCGTCTCTGAGGTGGCGCGGTGCTTCGAGTAGTCCAGCCGTAGCCCGGCGCCGGCGGCCGTCATCCGGCTGCCCCGCTCCGGGTCCTCGGCGAACAGCTCGCGCAGGTGCGTGGTGCCGATCTGGGCGTGATGGCGCTCGAGCGCCTTCCAGGCAGGCGTGTCTCTGAGCGGGGCGGACATCGGCGAACCGTACACCGCGCGTGGACTCACTCGGTTTGACTGATCAGGCAGCGCCCCCTATCCTGTGCAGCACGATGCCGCGCACCGCGAACACCAAGGAGATCGCTGCCCGCTCTACGTTGAGCGGGCGTCCTGTCGGGCTCATGTCCGCGTTCGCCATCTCGCTGCTCGGCCTGCTCCTGCTCCTCGCCCGCTAGGGCGACGGACTTCTGCTCACGCGCCGCCCGCCGGCGCACACGCACAGGAACCCGCCGGGAGAGGTGCGCCCTCTCCCGCATGAGCAGGAGGAACAGCCCCATGACGGACACCGTCCGGATATTCGATACGACGTTGCGGGACGGCGAGCAATCGCCGGGCATCGCGCTGAACGCGGCCGAGAAGGTCGAGATCGCACGCCAGCTGGAGCGGCTGGGCGTGGACATCATCGAGGCCGGCTTCGCCATCTCCTCCCCCGGTGAGGTGGAGGGCATCCGCGCGGTCGGGCACGCCGTCGACTGCGTGGTGGCATCGCTGGCGCGCACCAACGACGAGGACGTGGACGCCGCGATCGAGTCGCTGCAGGGCGCGAGCAGCCCGCGCATCCACGTGTTCATCGCCACCTCCGACATCCACCTGGAGCACAAGCTGCGGATGTCGCGCGAGCAGGTGATCGAGTCGGCCGGCCGCGCCGTGGCGCGCGCCAAGGCGTTCACGTCCGACGTCGAGTTCTCGTGCGAGGACGCGACCCGCACCGACATCGACTACATGGCGCAGGTGGTGCGGGTGGCGATCGCGGCGGGCGCGACCACCATCAACATCCCGGACACGGTCGGCTACACGGTGCCGGAGGAGTACGTCGAGATCCTCAGCGGCCTGCGCGAGCGGGTGCCCGAGCTCGACGGCGTGATCCTGTCGGTGCACTGCCACAACGACCTGGGGCTGGCGGTCGCCAACTCCCTGGCCGGCGTGATGGCGGGCGCGCGGCAGGTCGAGTGCACGATCAACGGCATCGGCGAGCGCGCCGGCAACGCCTCGCTGGAGGAGGTGGTGATGCTGCTGCGCACCCGCAAGCCGCGCTTCGGCCTGGACACCTCCATCACCACCTCCGAGATCGTGCGCACGTCGCGCATGGTGTCGCGGCTGACCGGCTACGCCGTGCAGCCCAACAAGGCGATCGTGGGCCGCAACGCCTTCGCCCACGAGGCGGGCATCCACCAGCACGGCGTGCTGGCCGACCGCCGCACGTACGAGATCATGGACGCGGAGTCCGTCGGCCTGTCCGGATCGGACATCGTGCTCGGCAAGCACTCCGGCCGCCACGCGCTGCGGCAGGCCTTCGCCGACCTCGGCTTCACGATCGAGGGAGACGAGCTGAAGCGGGCGTTCGAACGGTTCAAGGAGATCGCCGACCGCAAGCAGCGGATCAGCTCGCTCGATCTGGAGGCGATCGCCTCCGACTCGCTGCGCGACCGCGAGGACGATCATCACCTCGTGTCGCTGGCGATCACGACCCGGACCGGCGACCGCGCACGGGCCGAGGTCACGGTGTCCAACGGCGAGGAGGAGCTCACGGCCGGGGCCGAGGGCGACGGGCCGGTGGACGCGGCCTTCCAGGCCATCAACCGCGTGATGGGCGTGTCTCTGACGCTGGCCGAGTACACGATCGGCGCCGTCTCGGGCGGCGCGGACGCGCTCGGCGAGGTGCGGGTCGTGGTCGAGTCCGGCGGGCGCACGTTCTCGGCCCAGGCGGTCTCGACCGATATCACCGAAGCCTCGGCCGAGGCCTACCTGCGGGCATGCTCGCACGCCAAGACGGCGACCGAACCGGAGCAGGAACTGGCCGGAGTCTGATGAGATACACCACCCCCTTCCAGGAGCGCAGGCCATGAGCCCGAGCACACGACCCATACCCATCGTCGCCTGTCTGGCCGGCGACGGCATCGGCCCAGAGGTGATGGCCGAGGCGGGCCGCGTCATCGACGCGGCGTCGGAGCTGTTCGGGATCCGGGTGCGCCAGGTGCACCTGCCGTTCGGCGGCGACGCCATCGACAAGCACGGGGACCCCTTCCCCAGCCACGTGCGCGCGGCCGTGAAGGCGTCCGACGCGGTGCTGCTGGGAGCGGTCGGCGGCCCACGCTGGGACGGGTCGCCGGTGCGGCCGGAGGCCGGCCTGCTGGGGCTTCGCAAGGAGCTCGACACGTACGCCAACCTGCGACCGGTGCGCCACGGCGCGATCGACCTGATGGTGGTGCGCGAGCTGACCGGCGGCCTCTACTTCGGCAAGAAGACCCTGGAGCAGGACGTCGCCAGCGACGAGTGCCGCTACACCCGCGACCAGATCGAGCGGGTCGCGCGGTGGGGATTCAGGCTGGCCCGCCGCCGCGGCGGGCGTGTCGTCTCGGTGGACAAGGCCAACGTGCTGTCCACCTCCAAGCTGTGGCGCCGCGTCGTCACGGAGCTGCACGCGTCGGAGTTCGAGGAGATCCGGCTGACCCACGAGCTGGTCGACTCGTTCGCCATGAACCTGGCGACGCGGCCGCAGGACTACGACGTGGTGCTGACCGAGAACCTGTTCGGGGACATCCTGTCCGACCTGGCCGCGGCCGTGGGCGGCGGGCTGGGCCTGGCGCCCTCAGCCTCGCTGGGCAGCGAGCCGCCGGGCATCTTCGAGCCCGTGCACGGCTCCGCGCCGGACATCGCCGGCCAGGGCGAGGCCAACCCGATCGCGATGATCCTGTCGGTGGGCCTGATGTTCACCTACGGGCTGGCCCGGCGCGACATCGGCCGCACCATCGCCGCCGCCGTCGAGCAGGTGCTGGCCGAGGGCACCGCCACCGCCGACCAGGTCTCCGGCGGCCGCGCCTACGCGACGTGGGAGGTTGGCCAGGCCGTTTGCCGCGCGCTGGCCGACCACGCCCACGGCGGCGGGGAGTTCGCCGCGGACCCGTACGGTGAGGCGGTTGCCCGTGGATAGCGAGAAGCGACGCATGACGGGCGCGGAGGCCGTGATCCGGTCGCTCGAAGCCGAGGGCGTGACGGACGTGTTCGGCCTGCCGGGCGGCGCCATCCTGCCGCTGTACGACGCGTGGGCCGCCTGCGAGCACACGATCCGCCACTACCTGGTCCGCCACGAGCAGGGCGCCGGCCACATGGCGCAGGGCTACGCGCGCGCCACCGGCAAGGTGGGCGTGGCGATCGCCACGTCCGGCCCGGGCGCGACCAACCTGGTCACCCCCATCGCCGACGCCTACCTCGACTCGACGCCGATCGTGTGCATCACCGGCCAGGTGCCGACCCACCTGATCGGCACCGACGCCTTCCAGGAGGCCGACATCCAGGGCATCACGATGCCGGTGGTCAAACACTCATGGCTGGTCGACCGCGCGGAGGACATCCCGCGCATCGTCAAGGAGGCGTTCCACATCGCCCGCAGCGGCCGCCCCGGCCCCGTGCTGATCGACATCCCCAAGGACCTGCAGCTGGCCGAGATCACGTACGTGCCCTCCAAGCAGGTCGACATCCCCGGCTACAAGCCCTCGCGGCACGGCCATCCCAAGCAGGTGATCACCGCAGCCGAGGCGATCCTGGCCGCCGAGCGGCCGGTGTTCTACGTGGGCGGCGGGACGGTCTCCGCCAACGTCGACCCCAGCGATCTGATCCGCATCGCCGAGGCGGTGCAGATGCCGGTGGTGACAACGCTGATGGCGAAGGGCGTGTTTCCCGATTCGCATCCGCTCTGCATCGGCCTGCCCGGCATGCACGGCTCCAAGGCCGCGAACTGGGCACTCAACCGGGCCGACCTGCTGATCGCCTGCGGGTCGCGCTTCGACGACCGCGTGACGGGCAAGCTGGACACGTTCGCGCCCGGCGCGAAGGTGATCCACATGGACGTCGACCCGGCCGAGATCGACAAGAACCGCGCGGCGCAGATCCCGATCGTGGGCTCGCTGGAGCTGGTCGTGCCGAAGCTGGGCGAGGCGCTGCAGTCGCGGATGAACGGCGGCCCGCCCAAGGCCGCGGCGTGGCTGTCGGAGGTGCAGGGGTGGAAGCAGGAGCATCCGTTCCGCTACCGCAACTCGGAGCCGCTGAAGCCGGAGTACGTGATCGAGCGGCTGCGCGACATGACGGCCGACCGCGAGGTGATCTGGACGACCGGCGTCGGCCAGCACCAGATGTGGGCGGCCCAGTACCTGAGCATCGACCGGCCACGGAACTGGCTGACCTCGGGCGGCCTGGGGACGATGGGCTTCGGAGTGCCGGCCGCGATCGGCGCGAAGGTCGGCCGGCCGGACGCGACCGTGATCAACATCGACGGCGACGGCTGCTTCCAGATGACGATGCAGGAGCTGGCCACGGCCAAGATGTACGGGATCGGCGCGATCCACGTCGTCATCAACAACGGCTGGCTGGGCATGGTGCGCCAGTGGCAGGAGCTGTTCCACGGTGAGCGCTACTCCGAGACGCTGTTCGACGCCAACCTGCCCGACTACGTGAAGCTGGCCGAGGCCTTCGGGCTGCCCGGCTTCCGGTGCGAGACGCTCGAGGAGGTGGACGCGGCCATCGCCGCGGCGCTCGAGTGCGGCACCGCCTGTGTGATCGACGCCCGCGTCGACCACGAGGAGAAGGTCTACCCGATGGTGCCCGCCGGCGGCTCCTCCGCCGAGATGATCGACGTGGAGTGGGCCGAGGACGACAA
>DASUHV010000344.1:0-4109 GCA_036273355.1 Gaiellales bacterium | reverse complement strand
CCTCGACCTTGCCGATCTCGCCGAGGCGCTAATCGTGGCCGAGCGCCGGGCCGAGCGTAGAGAATCGATGCAAGAATGATTCCAATCGATTTTCGTCGGCGAACCCGCATGGTTATGCCGAATGATGGAGGCGGCGGGAATCGAACCCGCGTCCACGACCGCACGAAGAGAGCGTCTACAAGCGTAGTCCGGGATTGAATTTCGCCCGGTGGCTGCCCCCGGACGGGCCACCACACGAACTAGCCCCTCTTTGAAGTCCCGATCGGCGGCGTAGGCGCTCCCCCTCACGGCGAGCCCGCTAGCTGACACCGGGAATCCCTCCCGCGGGCTGGAGGGGCCGATGCGCTACCTAATTAATTAGGCAGCGAGTGCGAGATCAGATTCCGCACTTGCGGTTTTCCAGGGATTTTACGAGGCCACCTGGAACCTCGGCTTGCAACCCTCCTCGAAAATCGACCGTGTCGAAACCAGGTCGCCCCCTTGGAGGTACCCTCACATTCTAGCCGCCGGCGGCCGAATTCTGCTCCTGCCGCTCCAGCCAGCCGCCGACGATCTCCAGGAACCGCTCCGGCTCCTCCACGTGCGGGACGTGCGAGCTGTTCTCGAGCATCTCCCACTCCGAGCCGTTGATGCCCTGATTGATGGTGCGGGACACCAGCGGCGTCGATTCGTCGTACCGCCCCGACACGATCAGCGTCGGCTCGTCGATCTCCCCCAGCCGCGTGGTCACGTCCCACTCGCGCAGCGACCCCGTGCAGAAGAACTCGCTTGGCCCCCACATCGTCAGGTAGACCTCGTTCGGCAGCTGGTCGAACGACCGCGCCACGTAGTCCGGGTAGGGCCGCACCCGGCAGACGTGCTCGTCAGAGTAGACGTCGCAGGCTGCCTGGTACTCGTCGCTCGCCGTGGTTCCCGCCCGTTCGTGCGCCAGCAGCGTCTCCTGCACCCCCTCGGGCAGCAGCGTCCGCAGCCGGTCGGCCTCGGCGATCCACAGCGGCACGCTCGACAGCGAGTCGCAGATGATCAGGCTGGCCACGCCCTCGGGGCGGGTCAGCATGTACTCGAAGGCCAGCATGCCGCCCCACGACTGCCCCAGCAGGTGGATGCGGTCGAGGCCGAGCGCCTCGCGCACCGCCGCCACCTCGTCCAGGAACAGCTGCACCGTCCACTTGTCGGGATCGCTCGGGTGCGGCGAGTTCCCGCAGCCCAGCTGGTCGTAGAAGATCACCCGGCGGCCGCCCCGCGCCAGCTCCGCCATCGG
The DNA here is from genome assembly GCA_036273355.1 of Gaiellales bacterium. GTDB lineage: Bacteria > Actinomycetota > Thermoleophilia > Gaiellales > JAICJC01 > JAICYJ01. The sequence goes on along the minus strand of DASUHV010000344.1, from coordinate 2,848 downwards.
CTCCAGGTAGTCGTGCGTGCCGCCCGGCCCGCCGTGCAGGAGCAGCAGCGGCAGGGCACCCGGGCGCTCGCCCTCGCCGACTATCCGGTACCAGGTTTCGGCTCCGCCGAAGGGGATCCGGCCTTCGGAGACGGGCAGCGTTTCAGTCATGGGCAACACCTATCACATGCGGGTGGTCCCAGCTAGCGTTCTGCACAGACATGGCCGCGCAATCGACCAGCCTCCCCGACGGTGTCGTCCTGCGGTGGCGTGGGCCACTGTCGGACGCGGAGATGACAGATCTCGTGGCCTCATACGGCGGGACGCCCGTACCCGGATGGTGGGACACGATCCGCCCGCACAGCTTCGGTTGGGTCACGGCTCGGTCGGCCGACGACGTGGTGGTCGGGTTCGTCAACATCGTCACCGACGGCGGCGACCACGCGTTCCTGATCGACACGAAGACGCGCGGCGCCTTCCAGCGGCGCGGCATCGCCACCCGCGTGGTCGCGTTCGCAGCGGAACACGCCAGAGCGGCCGGCTGCGAATGGCTGCACGTCGACTTCGACGACGAGCTGCGGGCCTTCTACCTTGAAGCCTGCGGGTTCGAACCGACCGCTGCGGGGCTGATCCACCTGCGCCCGTCGCAGGCGCCGGCGTGACCGGCGGCCACATCTGCGACCGCTGGTAGGGTCGCGGCGTGCCCTACTGCCAGCACTGCGGGAGCCCCCATCTCGACGATGCCACGTTTTGCCCGCAGTGCGGTTCCTGGGTGGGCAGCGTCGGCAGCCTGCCGGCCACCCCGGTCGCCGCCGCCCGCTACGCCGGCTTCTGGCCGCGCCTGGGCGGCTGGCTGATCGACCAGCTGATCATCGCCATTCCGTTCAACATCGTCACCGACCTGCTGGTGTCCTACAACCAGCCGACGGTGACCACCACCACCGACGCCGGCAACAACGTCCACATCCACTGGCACGGCGACTGGCGCACGCTCGGCCTGCTGCTGCTGGCCTCGACCATCACCACCTGGCTCTACACATCGATCCTGCAGAGCTCGTCGCGCCAGGCCACGGTCGGCCAGCGGGCGCTGGGGCTCGTCATCACCGACCTTGACGGAAACCGCATCAGCTTCGCCCGCGCCAGCGGCCGCTACCTGGCCACGTTCCTGACCAGCCTCACGTTCGGCATCGGCTACCTGATGGTGATCTGGACGAAGCGCAAGCAGACGCTGCAGGACAAGATCGCCGGCACCGTGGTGATCCCGAAGCGTCACTGACTGTCGCGGCCACTGACGCCCCACGTGTCGGACAGCAGGTAGCCCTCCGGGAACGGGTCGCTGGGATCCACCATCAGCTGCGTGATGCCGGTGATCCAGGCGCTGCCGCGGATCGCGGGCACGATCGCAGGGCGGTCGGCGACGGTGGTCTCAGACACGATCCGGCCCTCGAACGCCGTGCCGATCGCGGATGCGTGGGACATCGTGTCGCCCACGCGCATCTGACCGCGCGCGTGCAGCGCCGCCATCCGCGCCGACAGGCCGGTGCCGGTCGCCGAGCGGTCGAGCCGCCCCGGCGACACGACCACGGCATTTCTGGTCACCTCCCCCACCCCCCGCCAGGGCTCGGCGATCTGGACGATGCTGACGCCGGAGATCTCCGGGTTCTCGGGGTGCGTGCACGGCAGCTGCTCGCGAGCTGCCGCGCGGATCCGCTCGCCCGCCAGCGACAGCTCGCGCGCCTCCGAGGGCTCGATCGCGAACCCCAGGGCGCGCGCGTCGGCGATCGCATACCACATGCCTCCGTAGGCGACGTCGACCGCGAGCGTCCCCAGCCCATCCACCTCCAGCGGCGCATCCAGGCGGTCGGCGAAGCAGGGCACGTTGCTGAACTCCACGCTCTCGCAGCGGCCGTCCCTGCAGGCCGCGCGCACCTCGATCACGCCGCCCGGCGCCTCCAGCCGCAGCACCGTCTCCGGCTCCCGCATCTGCACCGCCCCCGTCTCCAGCAGCACCGTGGCCGTGCAGATCGTGTTCGAGCCCGACATCGGCGGGTACTCGGTCGGCTCCATGATGATGAAGCCGGCGTCACAGCCCGGCTGCGTGGCCGGCACAACCAGGTTGGCGTGGCACGCGACGCTGCCGCGCGGCTCGCGCAAAAGCAGCTTGCGGAGGCCGTCACCGTGCTGCTGCAGGTGGCGCATCTGGTCGAACACGGTCGCGCCCGGCGGCGGCAGCACACCGCCCACCACCACGTTTCCGATCTCGCCGCCCGCATGGCAGCCGACGACGGTGATGGTGCGTACAGCTCGCATCGGCCGAGCATACCGGCGTGCCGATCAGGGGTAGATTCCGCGTGTGACGCTGGTGCACTTCCTGGTCGATCTGGGTGTGGCAGGCGTGCTGACGGCGCTGCTGGCCCGGGTGGTCGAGCTGGCCGACCGCGGATCGTCCGACGACGGCCCGTCGGACGGCGGCGGCGGTGGTGGTGGCGGCGGCGGATGGTGGCGCCGGCCGGCCCCGCCGGCCCCCCGGCCGCACCCGACCGGTGCCCGTGATCGCCGCAGCCCGCCGGAGGCGCGCCCGCACGACCGGCCCCGGCCGGCCCGGGTCCGCGTCCACTGATCAGCGGCGGTTGTGCTCCTTGACCGCCCGCTCCATCTGGCGGCGGGCGTCTCGCTCGGCGATCGAGTGGCGCTTGTCCACGCCCTCCTTGCCCCGCGCCAGGCCGAGCTCGAGCTTGACCTTGCCGTTCGTCAGGTACAGCGCCAGCGGCACCAGCGTCATGCCCCGCTGCGCCACCTTCACGCCCAGCTGGTGGATCTCGCGGCGGTGCAGCAGCAGCTTGCGGTCGCGCACCGGCTCGTGGTTCTG
>DASUHV010000343.1:0-4828 GCA_036273355.1 Gaiellales bacterium | reverse complement strand
GCTCGTGCGTCTCCATGCCGAACCCGTGCAGCTGCTCGAGCAGCCCTGCCGGCGTGGCGCCGCTCGACACCTCCCAGGTGATCGCCCGGCGGCCGGCGTCGGCGAACCGGTCGTGAACCTCGGCCACCACGGCCGCGAGGTCGCGGCCGTCCAGCCGCAGCCGCGACACGATGTTCATGTCGGGGTCGTCTTGTGGGCCGATCTCGGCGGTGTAGCCGTCACCGTCGACGCGTCGCGAGGCCGATCCCGGTGGCAGCGGGGGCGACGGCGCGTCCTCGGCCAGCTCGCGCAGCGTCTCGCGATCGGGTGCGGTCAAGCGGCGGCCTGCGCGCAGACCCGCTCGACGTTGCTGCGGTGCTCGCCGGCGTCGTCGTGGCCGCCTCGATCCGGGAAGGGCACGTCGTCGGCCCGCTCCGGCGTGCCGCCGGCCTCGGCGAATGCGATCAGCGCGTCCACGTACTCGGCGTCCTGCGCGGCGATCTCGAGCGCGCGCTCCGGGGCGTGGGGACGTCCGTGCCCGACCACGACGTGGCTCGGGCGGTGGCGCTCGATCAGCTCGGTCAGCAACGCCAGCGTGGAGCGGTAGTTCCAGGCCGAGTCGTAGATGAAGGGAATCTCGTGCTGTGACAGGTGGTCGCCCACGATCAGCAGCCCGGCCCCCTCGATCCAGGTGGTGATCCCATCCGGCGTGTGACCGGGGGTAGCGTGGCTCTCGGCCCGCCATGGGCCGAGCTGGAACGGTTCGCCGGTCGCGGGCACCAGCTCGTCCACCCGCATGCCGTCGAGGCCCTCCAGCACCAGGCCGTACGGGCGCGACTCGCTCTCGACCGAGGCTCGCGCCTCGCCGGAGCGGATGCGCTCGGCCGCTGACTGGGATGCCCACACCTGCGCGTCGGGCAAGAGGCCGATGCCCATCACGTGGTCCCAGTCGGCGTGCGTGATCAGGATGTGCGTGGCGCCGTCGTGTGCGGCCTCGCGCGTCTCCCAGGTCGCAATCCCGGGATCGACCAGCAGCCGCGCGCCGTTGCCGTCGAGCGTCAGCGTCGTCGTCTGCCACAGCACGCTGGGCCACCAGCGGGCGGTCGGGGTCAGGTCGAGGGCGCGTGACACGCCCCTGAGTGTAGTGTGCTCGGCATGCGGGTTGGGATCGACATGATCGAGATCGAGCGTGTCCGCGCCGCCCTCACCAAGCGGCCCAGGTTCGCCGACCGCGTGTTCACGGAGGAGGAGCGGCGCTACTGCTTCTCGCGGCCGAACCCGGCCCAGCACTTCGCGGCCCGCTTCGCGGGCAAGGAGGCGGTGGGTAAGGCGATCGGGTGCGGCGTCGAGTTCATGTGGCGCGACATCGAGATCGCGGGCCGCCCCAAGCCCAGCGTGACCCTGTCCGGCAAGGTGGCCGAGCTGGCCGAGCGCTTCGGCGCGGGGGAGATCGACCTCTCGATGACCCACTCGAAGGGGATGGCCGCTGCAGTCGCGATCGTGCAGCCGCGATGAACGAGCTGCTGCCGCTCTACGACGCAACCGAGATGCGGGCGCTGGATGCGGCCGCGATCGACCTCGGCATCCCGGCCGCGGTGCTGATGGAGCGCGCCGGGCTCGGCGCCGCGCACGAGATCATGAGCCGTTTCCCCGATCGGCGGCGGTTCGCGATCGTCGCCGGGACAGGAAACAACGGTGGCGATGGCTTCGTCGTGGCGCGGCACCTGCTGGCCGCGGGGCTGGAGCCCGAGCTGCTGTTGACAGGTCCGGCGACGAGGCTCAGCCCGGAGTCTCGCGGCAACCTGGAGGTCGCCGAACGGCTGGGCGTGCCGGTGCACCGCCGGCCGTCGCAGGCGCAGCTGCGACGAACGCTGCGTGGCGCGGAGGTGGTGATCGATGCGCTGTTCGGCACGGGATTCAGGGGCGCACCGCGGCCGGCGGCGGCGACGCTGATCGAGTCGATCAACGCCGCCGGACGGCCGGTGGTTGCGCTGGACATCCCCTCCGGCGTGGACGCGTCGGACGGCACGGTGGCCGGCGCCGCGGTGGCGGCCGAGCTGACCGTCGCCTTCCACGGCCCCAAGCTGGGCCTGATCGTGGCGCCCGGATGCCGTCATGCCGGCGCCGTGGTCGTGGCCGACATCGGGATCCCGCCGCAGCTGGAGCCGCCAACCTGGTCGGCGCTGGCCACGCGCTCGCTGATCGACCTGGTGCCCCGCAAGCACCATGGGACGTCGAAGTACGGGGCCGGATCGGTGCTGGTTGTGGGCGGATCCGAAGGCATGTCGGGGGCGCCGCTGCTGGCGGCGCGGGCGGCGCTGCGGGCGGGGGCGGGCATCGCCTGGGTGGCGGTGCCGGCATCGGTGGCCGCTCAGGTCGGCGCCGCGCAGCCCGAGCTGATGGTGCGCGCCCTTCCGGGCGGTCTCGAGCTGGCCGACCGCGCCGGCGCGCTGGCGGTCGGTCCGGGTCTGGGCCGCAGCGCCGAAGCGCAGGGATTGGTCCGCCGCCTCGCGCAGCGGCACCGCGGCCCGCTCGTGATCGACGCCGACGGGCTGTTCGCGCTCGCCGGCAAGCTCGCCACGACCGCTCGGCGGAGGACGCCTGCGGTGCTGACGCCGCACGAGGGCGAGATGGCGCGGCTGCTGGGCCGCGAGTCGGAGTGGGTGGCGTCCAACCGGCTGGCGGCGGTGCGCGAGGCTGCGGCCGCCTCGCGGGCGGTGGTGCTGCTGAAGGGCGCCGACACCCTGGTGGCCGCGCCCGGCGGCGATCGGGTCGTCGTGTCGGTGTCGGACACCCCGGGGCTGGCCACGGCCGGCAGCGGCGACGTCCTCACCGGCGTCGTGGCCGCGATGCTCGCGAAGGGGCTCGATCCGTGGACGGCGGCGTGCTGCGGGGCGGTCATGCACGCGCGGGCGGGGCGGATGGCCGCCGACGCGATCGGCCCGGACGGGATCACCAGCGCCGACGTGATCGAGGCGCTGCCCGGGGTGCTGAAGCCGTGATCTCCCGCGCGCAGCGGCTGTCGCGAGCGACGGTGACGATCGACCTGTCGGCGATCGCCGCCAACGTGGGCATGCTGCGCGATCTGGTGGCGCCGGCCGATGTGTGGGCGGTCGTGAAGGCGGACGGCTACGGCCACGGCGCGTCCGCCGTCGGCGGAGCGGCGTTGGCCGCGGGGGCGACAAAGCTCTGCGTCGCCACCTGGGAGGAGGCGCGCGCCCTGCGCGATGCGCTGCCCGAGGCGCCGGTGCTGGTGATGTCGCCGCTCGCACCCGGTGAGGAAGCCGACCTGGCCGGGGTGGAGGTGGCGGTCTCGTCGGTCGAGTCGTTCGCGCGGCTGCGGGCCGCCGCCCGCGAGCCGCAGGGAGTGCACGTGAAGGTGGATACGGGGATGGGGCGCTGGGGCATGGCCGAGGACGAGGCCCGTCGGGTGGTCGACGAGATCGGCGGCTCGTCGCTGCTGCGCCTGTCGGGGCTGATGAGCCATCTGTCGTCGGCCGACGACGATACCGACCACACGCGCCGGCAGCTGGAGCGGTTCCGGCGGTTCGCCGACGGCCTGCCCGACTGCCCCAGGCATGTCGCCAACAGCGCGGGCGCGCTCGGCTACCCCGAAGCGCGGTTCGACGCCGTGCGCTGCGGGATCGCGATCGACGGGCTGTCGCCGTTCGGCGACGACTCGGCCGCGCGCGGCCTGGCGCCGGCCCTGCGCCTGGAGAGCTACGTGGCCCAGCTGAAGCTGCTCGAGCCGGGCGAGGGCGCCGGCTACGGGCGCCGGTTCGTGGCCGAGCGGCCGACCTGGATCGGGCTGGTGCCGGCCGGGTACGCCGACGGCGTGCCGCGGCTGCTGTCGGGGCGGATGGACGTGCTCGTGCGGGGACGGCGGCGCCGGGTGGCGGCCACGATCAGCATGGATCAGCTGACCTTCGTGGTCGGTGAGCGCTGCGACGTGGAGCTGGGCGACCCGGTGGTGCTGATCGGGAGCGACGGCGACGAGCGGATCGGCGCCGAGGAGTGGGCGGCCCGCAGCGACACGATCGCGTACGAGATCGTGTGTGACATCGCCCCCAGGCGGCGGCGGGTGGAGCATGTCATCGTCGACGGCTGACCCGCTCGCAGACATCCGCCGGCGGGCGCCGGTGGAGGGCGCCTGGTTGGTCGGCGGCAGCGTGCGCGACATGCTGCTGGGACGGCCCGTGCTCGACATCGACCTGGTCGTCGCCGAGGATCCGCGCGCGGTGGCGAAGCGGCTGGCCGGTCGGTGCGGGGGCTCGCCGTTTCCGCTGTCGGAGCGACACGGTGCCTGGCGGGTGGTGTCCGGCGAGCAAACGGTCGACATCGCTGGGTGCCGTGGCAGCATCGAGGACGATCTCGGCCTGCGCGATTTCACCATCAACGCGATCGCCGTCTCCCTGGACGACGGTGAGTACACCGATCCATTTGGAGGCCGCGAAGATCTGGATCGCCGCCTGCTGCGGACGGTGTCGGATGGGGTGTTCGCGGACGACCCGCTGCGCCTCCTGCGGCTGCCGCGGATCGCCCACGAGTTGGGGTTCGACATCGACCCGGCCAGCGAGCGGCTGGCGAGCAGCCAGGCGGAGCTGGCGTCGCGGCCGTCGGGCGAGCGCATCTTCATGGAGATGAGACGCCTGCTGGGCGGGGACCGGCCGGAGGATGCGCTGCGGCTGGCCGATCGCATCGGCGTGCTCGAGGCGGTGTTGCCCGAGGTGGCACCAATGCGCGGGGTGACGCAGAGCGGGCACCATCAGCTGGACGTCTGGGAGCACACGCTGCACGTCGTGGAGGGGGTGGCCGACATCGCCGAGCACCCGGAGTACTACATGCCCGG
>DASUHV010000342.1:0-3336 GCA_036273355.1 Gaiellales bacterium | reverse complement strand
GGCATCACCGGGCTATGGCAGGTGACGGCGCGAGGGCACGCCACCTTCGCCGAGGCGCTCGAGATGGACGTGGTCTACGTCCGTGACTGGTCGCTGCGCCTCGACGGATCGCTCCTGGCCCGCACGGTGGTCGAGGTTCTTCGGAAACAGAAGGCGACCGTCTGATGCCGACCCTGGACACAGCGACGAGGACCGCCGCGGAGGGCACGGAGCGGGCGGCCGTCAACGTCGGCGTGGTCGGACTCGGCTACTGGGGGCCGAATCTCGTTCGCAACTTCCAGGAACTGGAGGCCGCCGAGATCACCTGGATGTGCGACCGGCGCCCGCCGCTGCTGAAGGCGCTGAGTCGCCGTTACCCGGCGGTGCAGACGACCCTCGACCTCGACGAGATGCTTGCCGACGACTCGCTGGAGGCGATCGCGATCGCCACCCCGGTCTCCACCCATTACGACGTTGCCATGCGGGCGCTCGCGGCCGGGAAGCACGTCTTCGTCGAGAAGCCTCTGGCCCACTCATCCGAGCACGCCGAGGTCATGATCGACGCCGCATCGCTCCAGGAGCTGGTGCTGATGCCGGGGCACACGTTCCTGTACAGCCCCCCGGTCAACCTCATCCACGACCTGATCAGGTCGGGCGAGTTGGGCGACATCTACTTCATCTCGATGAGCCGGGTGAACCTGGGCATGCACCAGTCGGATGTGAGCGTGATCTGGGACCTGGCGCCGCACGACTTCTCGATCCTGTTGTACTGGCTGGGACGCCGCCCCACCCAGATCACGGGGCTGACCCGAGCGTGCGTGATTCCCGGCCAGCCTGACGTGGCGTTCATCAACTGCGAGTTCGACTCGGGTACGATCGCCCACCTCGAGCTGGCCTGGCTGGCGCCCAGCAAGCTGCGCCGCACGGCCGTCGTCGGATCCAACAAGATGGTGATCTACGACGATGGCAGCAACGAGCCGGTGAAGGTCTACGACTCCGGAATCGCGCCGCCGAATCCCAGCTCGTTCGGGACCCACCAGCTCACCTACCGCACCGGCGACATCGTCTCGCCGCACCTCAGGGCGGTCGAGCCGATCGCCCTGCAGCTGGCCGACTTCTGCAGGTCGATCCGCACGGGTGAGACGCCTCGGTCATCCGCGCAGCTGGGCCTGGAGGTGGTCGCCATGATCGAGGCGGCCGAGCGAGGCACGGAGGACGGAACCGATCTCCGCGGGCGGCTCGCAGATCAGGTGTCCGCGTGACCCACCCGGCGTCGTGACCGTTGCCGACGCGCCAACCGAGCGCACGACTCCGCCGCTCGCCCCTGCTCCCGAGGTCGACCGGCTGCGGGTGCTGGTGCTCACGAACATGTTTCCGACCGCGGCAGAACCCTGGTTCGGCGTGTTCGTGAGCGACCAGACGGCCGACCTGCGAGACGCCGGCGTCGACGCCGAGGTGCTCGCGTTCGACGCGCGATCCAGCCGCAGGTCGTACCTGACCGCGGCAAGACGGCTTCATCATGCGCTCCGGCACGCGCGCTTCGACATCGTCCATGCGCACTACGGCCTGGCCGGTGCGATCGCCGCGACCCAGCGGCGGGTACCCGTGGTGACGACCTTCCACGGCACCGACGCGCTGGCCCGCAGCGAGCGCCCGATCTCGTGGGTGGTGGCGCGACGCACGCGCCCGATCGTCGTCGCGCCCGTCGTCGCCGACAGCCTTGGCCTGCGAGGCGCGGCGGTGATCCCGTGCGCGGTCGACACCGAGCTGTTCGCCCTCGTCGACCGGGCCGAGGCCCGGCGCCTGCTGGGGTGGCCGGCAGACGGTGCCTATGTGCTGTTTCCCGCCGCACGCGACGACCCGACGAAGCGGCCCAAGCGGTCCGATCTGTTCGACGCGGCCATGCGGCACGTGCGCCGGCGGGTACCGGGCGTCCGCGACGTCAGCCTGGACGGGCTGTCGCGCACCCAGGTCGCGGCCGCGATGAGCGCCGCGGATGTGATGCTGATGACCTCCGACCGGGAGGGCTCACCGGTGACGGTGAAGGAGTCGCTGGCGTGCGCCACGCCGGTCGTGTCCGTTTCCGTGGGCGACGTGGCCGAGGTGATCGGTGGCCTGCCCGGGTGCGCGATCACCGCTCGCGACCCGGCCGCGCTGGCAGCCGCCGTGCTGCGGGCACTGGAGACTCCGCGCTCGCCGGCGCTACGCGACCGGGCGCTGACGTACGGACGCGGCGCCACCGCGGCGCGCATCATCGACGTCTACCACCGGGCGCTGGCGGGAGGGACGGCGTGAGCGAGGATCGCGCCCCGAGCCTGCTGTTCATGTGCCCGAACCTGGACGCCGGCGGTGCGGAGCGTCAGTGGTCGGTCCTGATCCCGGGGCTTCGCGACGCCGGTCTGCCCGTCTCCGTGCTGACGCTGGACGGGCGCGGCGTGTTCTTCGACGAGCTGGCCCGGGAAGGAATCCCCACCGCCTTCGCCGATCTCCGCCACCGCGCCGACGTGGCCGGCCTGCGCCGCGTCCACCGGCTGGCGGGCCGCGCAAACCCCGATGTGATCGTGACGCGCAGCCTCAGCGCGGACGTGCTCGGCCAGGCGCTGGCGCGGCGCCTCGGCTGTGGCCATGTGATCACGGAGCACCTGGGCCCGCGGTCGCGATCGTTCCGGCCCCTGCGCAGGCACCAGCGCGCGCTCGAGCGCATCATGCGGCCACGGGCGCGGGCGGCGGTAGCGGTGTCGGCCGGCCAGACCGACGAGCTGGTCGCGTCCGGCTACCGGCGCGAGCGCATCCGGATCATCCCCAACGGGGTCGCGGACGATCCGCCGGTGCGAAGCCGCGAGCTGATCCGGGCCGAGCTGGGCGTGCCGGGCGATGGCTTCCTGGCCGTGATGGTGGCCACGCTGCGGCCCGAGAAGCGGGCGGAGGCATTCGTCGCGGCGGTCGCCGCCGCGGCGGCTTCCAACTCCGACGTCTGCGGGATGGTTGTCGGCGACGGCCCGGACGCGCCGCTCGTCGCCCGGCAGGCAGCGGCCGGCGACGGCGTTGTGCGAATGCTTGGGTACCGCGACGACGCGCTCGACATCATCAATGCAAGCGACGCCCTCTGCATGACGAGCGCGGTCGAGGCCATGCCGATGGCGGCGCTGGAGGCGATGTCCGTGGGACGGCCGGTGATCGCGACGGCGGTGGGCGGCGTGCCGGAGGTGGTCGAGCACGAGCGCACCGGCCTGCTGGTGCCCGCCGACCGCCCCGAGGCGGTCGCCGGTGCCATCCTCGCGCTCGCCGGCGACCGAGCATGGGCGCAGGCGCTGGGCGATGCCGGCCGCGAGCGCCAGCAGCGCCTGTTCTCGATGT
>DASUHV010000341.1:0-4474 GCA_036273355.1 Gaiellales bacterium | reverse complement strand
CTCCAGGGACACGCCGAAGGCCTGTTCGGCCGCGGCTGCGGGGCCGGTGAAGGACATCGAAAGGCCGCGGTGGGACTGGAGCCGAAGGCCGGATGCCGCCATCACCGCCCGCACCTTCGCGATGACGCGCGGCGGCGGCAGGAACAGCGCACGCACCAGCCGCGGCGGCAGCGGGCGCCGCCCGCTGGAAGCGAGGGCCATCCGCGCGAGCAGCCGCGGATGGCGCGGCTGCAGCGAGAGCGTCAGCTGCACGGGTGCGGCGGCGGGCAGCGACGGCAGGCTGTGACCGAACGAAGGCGGGGCGGCATCGCCCGACATCAGAGCGGCGGCCACCAGCGCGGACAGGAGCAGGATCAGGAGACGCGGGCGGATACCTGCACGGTAGCCCGGTGCGACGTTCCCGGCCGACACCGGCTACTCGAGGAACGCGCCCATCCGCTCGAACTTCTGCCGGCGCAGCCGGCGGCGCTCCAACGGCGGCAGCGTGTCCAGGAACTCGAGCTCGGCGGCAATCGCGTCGCCAAGCATGTCAGCGGCCTTCGCGTGGTCGCGGTGGGCGCCGCCGCCCGGTTCCGGCACGATCTGATCGATCACGCCCAGGGCCAGGCACGCGGGCGCGGTCGGGCGCAGCGCCGTGGCGGCCCGCTTGGCCTCGCCGGCGTCCTTCCAGAGGATGGCGGCGCAGCCCTCGGGCGAGATCACCGTGTAGATGGTGTGCTGCTGCATCAGCACCCGATCGGCCACGCCGATCGCCAGCGCGCCGCCGGAGCTGCCCTCGCCGATCACGCAGGCCACGACCGGGACGTTCAGCCCCATCATCAACAGCTGCGAGCGCGCGATCGCGCCCGACTGGCCGCGTTGCTCGGCGCCCACGCCGGGGTAGGCGCCGGGCGTGTCGATCAGGGTCACCACCGGGAAGCCGAGCCGGCCGGCCAGCTCGAACACGCGCATCGCCTTGCGGTAGCCCTCGGGGCGGGGCATCCCGAAGTTGCGGTATGCGCGCTGCTTCAGGTCGCGGCCCTTCTGGTGCCCGACGAACGCCACCGTCTGGCCGCGGAACGACCCCAGGCCGGCGACGATCGCCGGGTCGTCGCCCTCGGCCCGGTCGCCGTGCAGCTCGACAAAGTCGTCGCAGAAGCGAGCCAGGTAGTCGAGCGTGTAGGGGCGGTCCTGGTGGCGTGCCAGCTCGACGGCGTGCCAGGCATCGCCATCCCCGCCGCGCCGCCGCAGGAAGCGGCGCGGCCGCTCAGGCGCCGTCACGGTCCGGCAACATGTCGGTGATGCGGCGGCGCGCGCCGTCCAGGATGCGGCCCATGGCACGCTGTGCCCCGAGGTCGGGGATCAGGGTCGGCCGGCGGTAGGGATTGCCGCCCGCCAGCAGCCACGCCAGGCGCGCCACCATGTCCCGCAGCTCCGGGCGCGGCACGATCAGATCGATGTGGCCGTGCCGGAAGTTCGACTCCGCCAGGCCGAAGTCGTCGGGCACGTCCTCACGCGTCGTCTGGCGCACGACCCGCGGGCCGGAGAACGAGAGCAGGGCCCCCGGCTCGGCGATCACCACGTCGCCCAGCGCCGCGAAGCTGGCGGCCACGCCGCCGGTCGTGGGATGGGCCAGCACCGAGATGTAGGGCCGCCCCGCCTCGCGCAGCTCGTCCACCGCCGCGACCGTCTTTGCCATCTGCATCAGTGCCAGGACGCCCTCCTGCATGCGGGCGCCGCCGGAGGCGGACACGGTCACCAGGGGCATGCGCCGCTCGATCGCCAGCTCGGCGGCACGGAACACCTTCTCCCCCACCACCGAGCCCATGCTGCCGCCCAGGAAGGTGAAGTCCATCACGGCCAGCGCCACCGGCATGCCGCCGATGTCAGCCGAGCCCACCAGCATCGCGTCGTTCAGCCCGGTCTGCTGCTCAGCCGCCTGCAGGCGCTCGGGGTACGGTCGCGTGTCCACGAACTCGAGGGCGTCCGCCGAGTGCAGCTCGCGCGCGATCTCGCTCCAGCTGCCCTCGTCGGTCAGCTGCACGATCCGCTCACGCGCGGTCACCGGAAAGTGGTAGCCGCAGTGCGCGCAGACGCGCAGGTTCGCGACCATCTCCTCCTCGCGGTAGTGCGAGTCGCAGCGGGGGCAGGTGTTGCGTGTGCGGCTGGCGGCCGTCTCGGATTCCCCGGCCTCCGTCCCCACACGGCTGATGTCGACGCTGATCTCCTTGGCCACTGACCCTCCGACGTGTGACGCGCGAGCAGGTGGGATTGGTTGCGGACGGAGGCGAGCTCAGCTCGCGCCCGCGTCCCACCGGCGCAGCACGATCACCGCGTTGTGGCCGCCGAATCCGAACGAGTTCGTCAGCGCATAGGGGACGTCGGCTGCCCGGCCGCTGTTGGGGACGTAGTCGAGGTCGCAGTCCGGGTCGGGATCGGTCTGGTTGATGGTGGGCGGCACGAACGAGTCGCGCATCGCGAGCGCGGTGATGATCGTCTCCAGCGCGCCCGCGGCACCGAGCAGGTGCCCTGTCTCGCTCTTCGTCGACGAGGTCGGGATCTGATACGCGCGCTCCTCACCCAGCGCCAGCTTCAGCGCCTTCGTCTCCGCGGTGTCGCCGGCCGGGGTCGAGGTGCCGTGCGCGTTCACGTAGGCGATCATCTCCGGCGTCACCCCACCGTCGACCATGGCGTTTCGCATCGCCCGCGCCGGGTTGCCGCCAACCGGATCCGGCTCCGTGACATGGTGTGCGTCCGACGACATGCCGTAGCCCACGATCTCGGCGTAGATGCGGGCGCCGCGGGCCCGCGCCCGCTCCAGCTCCTCGATCACCAGCACGGCGCCACCCTCGGCAAGGATGAATCCGTCGCGGCCCAGGTCGAACGGCCGGCTGGCGCCCTCCGGGTCGTCGTTGCGGCGCGACAGCGCCCGCATCGTGCCGAAGCCGCCGAGGCCGAGCGGCACCACCGGTGCCTCCACGCCGCCCACCAGCATCGCGTCGGCCATGCCGGCGCGGATGAACAGCACGCCGTTCCCGATCGACATGGCCGACGCGGCGCACGCCGTGCACTCGGTCGTGAGCGGGCCGCGGGTACCCAGCGCCATCGATATCTCGGCCGCGCCCATGTTCGGGATCAGGGCCGTCACCCAGAACGGGTTGAGGCGGTCGGGGCCGGCCTCGAACAGCTTGCGGTGCGCTACCTCCTCGGTCTTGAGGCCGCCGATGCCGGTGCCGATCGAGCAGCCGATCCGCTCGGCGTCGGCACGGATGTCGATGCCGGCATCCTCGACCGCCATCGTGGCCGCGGCCACCGCGAACTGCGCGAAGCGGTCGGTCTTCCGCACCGAACGGTGCTCCATGTACCGCTCGGGCTCGAAGTCCTTGACCTGCGCGGCGATGCGCACGTGGCCCTCGAAGCCCTCGACCGCAGACACGCCGGAGCGGCCGTCGCGCACCGACTGCCACGTCTGCTCCGCGTCGAGCCCGCACGGCGTGACCGCGCCCATGCCGGTGATGACCACCCGTCGTCGTCCCTGTCCGTCGCTCATATGCCCAGCCCTCCATCCACTGCCAGGACGTCACCGGTGATGAAACCGGCTGCGTCAGAGCACAAGAACCGCACCGCCCGCGCCACATCGGCTGGCTCGCCCAGCCGTCCCAGCGGCGTTCCGCCCAATATTGCCTCGCGTGCCTGATCGGGGAGCGCGTCCGTCAGCTCGGTGGCAATGTAGCCGGGCGCGATCGCATTCACGCGTATACCCCGGCCGCCCAGCTCCTTCGCGAGCGACTTCGTGAGCCCGATCAGACCTGCCTTTGAGGCCGCGTAGTTGGTCTGGCCCGCGTTGCCATGCACGCCAACGATCGACGTGATGTTGACGATCACACCGGCGCGGCGCTTCAGCATCGGCCGCGACAGCGCCCGGCAGGTGAAGAAGGCGCCGCCCAGGTTGGTGTCGATCACCGAGCGCCAATCCTCGTCGGAGAGGCGCATGATCAGGTCGTCCCTGGTGATGCCCGCGTTGTTGACCAGGATCGCGATCGGGCCGATGTCGCCCTCGACGGCACCCACCAGCGCCGCCGCGCCATCGGCGGTGGACACGTCGCCCTGCACCGCGTGGGCGGTGCCGCCGGCCTCGCGCACGGCGTCGCAGACCGCGTTCGCGGCGGATGCGTCGCGGGCGTAGTTGACCGCCACCTCCGCGCCGGCGGCCGCCAGCTCCGTGCAGATCGCTGCCCCGATGCCGCGCGAGCCGCCGGTCACCAGCGCCACCCTGCCCTCCAGCTCAGGCATCAGCCGTCACCTCCTGTGCCGCCGCCAGCTCGGCGGGTGTCGAGATCGAGAGCGCGCGCACGGACGGGTCGATGCGCTTCACCAGCCCGGTCAGAACGCCACCCGGCCCCAGCTCCACGAACGTGCCGACGCCGTCGGCGATCAGCGCGTGGACGGCCTGGGTGAACCGCACCGGCGCCGTCAGCTGCTCCACCAGCAGCCC
>DASUHV010000340.1:0-9463 GCA_036273355.1 Gaiellales bacterium | reverse complement strand
AGACGCTGCAGCGAGACCGCCCCGGCCACCGCGGTGGGCGTCGCGACCGACAGCGTGGCGTAGATCACGGCCCACCGCAACCGATCGGAGGGTGCGACTCCCAGTTGATCGGCCCAGATGTACGCGGCCACCAGCAGGTCGCCGGCGCCGGTGGCGTCCACCACCGGCACCGCATCGAACGGCGCCGTTCCGGCATCCACGCGCTCGCCCTCGGCCGATGCCACCGCGCCCCTGGCTCCCAGCGTGACGACCACCGTCGGGACGACAGCCCCCAGCACCTTGATGGCGGCGTCGAGCTCGTCGGCACCGGACAGCACCAGCGCTTCGCCCTCGCTCACGAACAGCGCCCGCGCCGCCGACAGCTTCGCCGGCGGCCGTCCGGCGAATGCCCGCGCATCGTCATCGCCGCAGGTGACGTAGGCGGCCGCCCCGTCGGGTACCACGTACAGCAGGTCGAGGTTGACCGCCACGGCCCGGGGCGCCAGGGCGGCCACGTCGGCCGCGCTCGAGCGCACACCCGGATCGACCGTCACCATCGCGCGGTCGTCGCCGATCGGCAGCACCACGGTGGTGGGCGTGCGCGGCGCCTTTCGCGAGACGATCTCGATCCCGTCGCCGCGGAGCACCTCGATCACGAGGTCGCCGGCCACGTCGTCCCCCAGCGGCGACGCCAGCGCCGTCGCCAGGCCGAGCCTGGCGCCGCCGACCGCGGTGATCGCTCCGCCGCCGGGAGATCGCAACAGGTCGCTTCCGAAGCGCTCCTCGCCCAGCGCCGGCAGTGCCTCCAGCCCCGTGAACGTGAGGTCGAGGAACGCCGGAGTGGCAACCGCAAGGTCGAATCCCATGGGCGGCGAGGATAGCGCACGCTCGAGGCCGAGCAGCGCC
Source organism: Gaiellales bacterium (assembly GCA_036273355.1). GTDB lineage: Bacteria > Actinomycetota > Thermoleophilia > Gaiellales > JAICJC01 > JAICYJ01. The sequence goes on along the minus strand of DASUHV010000340.1, from coordinate 8,578 downwards.
CCGCGCAGCGTTTTGGTACTACTGGCGGTAGTGAAGCTCACCTTGATCGGTGCCGGCGGATTTCGCACGCCGGCGATCTATCGCGCGCTGGTCACCGGGGCCGGCACGATCCGCTTCGACGAGGTCGTGCTGTTCGACCCCGACGCGGAGCGGCTGCAGCAGATCGGCGCAGTGCTGGCCGGGATCGACGCAGAGCTGGGCGACCGCGTCGCCTACCGCAGCTCCGGCGATCTTCGCGACGCGCTGGAGGGCGCCGACGTCGTCTACTGCGCAATCCGCGTGGGCGGCCTCGAGGGCCGCCTGCTGGACGAGCGGATCGCCGTGGACGCCGGTGCGATCGGCCAGGAGACGACCGGTGCCGGCGGCATCGCGTTCGCCCTGCGCACGGTGCCGGCCGCCACCGCGATCGCCGAGCAGGTCGCCCGGCACGCGCCGGATGCCCTGTTCATCAACTTCACCAACCCCGCCGGCCTGGTCACCGAGGCGCTGCGGCGGGTGCTCGGAGATCGCGTGGTCGGCATCTGCGACGCCCCTCCCGACATGTGCCGGCGGGTCGCAGGCGCCCTCGGCATGCCCGTCGACCAGCTGTGGTTCGACTACTTCGGCATCAACCACCTGGGCTGGTTGCGCGCGGTGCGGCACCGCGAGCGCGACCTGCTGCCCGGGCTGCTGGCCGACGACGACCGGCTGGCCGGGTTCGAGGAGGGCCGCCTGTTCGGCGGCGAGTGGCTGCGCGCCGTCGGGATGCTGCCCAACGAGTACCTCTACTACTACTACTTCGAGCACGAGGCGCTCGCATCGATGCAGGCCGGCAACCTGCGCGCCTCGGTGCTGCTGTCCCAGCAGAGCATCTTCTACGAAGGCAACGGTGACGCCCTGGCGCGCTGGAAGGCGGCGAACTCTGCCCGCGAGGCGTCCTACATGGCCGAGGCCTGGTCGTCGCGGGGCGTCGAGATGGCGGAGGTGAGCGCCGCGCGGGAGCCCGGTGGCTACGGCGGCGTCGCCCTGCAGATCGTGGATGCCATGGTCAACGCGCGGCCGCGGGTGATGATCCTGAACACGGCCAACCGCTCCAGCATGCCGTTCCTGGACGAACAGGCGGTGGTGGAGGTGCCGTGCCTGGTGGGGCCGGGCGGCGTCGTCCCGGTCGCGATCGGCGACGTGCCGATGGAGGCCAAGGGCCTGATCCTGCAGGTGCGCGCCTCGGAGCGAGCCGCGATCGACGCCGCCCTCAGCGGCTCGCGCCGCGAGGCCCTGCGGTCGCTGGCGCTGCATCCACTGGTGCCCTCGGTCGATGTGGCCGAGCGGATCCTGGACGGCTACCTGGCCGAGCACCCGGCGCTGGCGGGGCGGTTCGCATGAGCGTCGATGTGGTCTGCGCGGGAGCGCCGTTCCTGGACATCACGTTCAGCGGCATGGGTGCGATGCCGGCCCTGGGCGAGGAGCGCATGGCCGAGCGTGTCCAGTTCACGCCGGGCGGCCTCGCCAACGTGGCGCTGGGCCTGACCAGGCTGGATCTGGAGGCGGTCGTGATGTCGCCGGTGGGAGACGACCTGTGCGGCCGCATCCTCTCCGGCCTCCTGGCCGAGCAGGGCATCGGCTGGGTCGGCCCGCGCGCCGATGCGACGGCCGTCTCGGCGATCCTGCCCCTCGACGGCGACCGCACCTTCGTCACCGTCGCGCCCGATCTGCCGCGCGACCGCGACGCGATCGCCGCGCTGGAGCCGCGGGCGGTCGTGATCGACCTGCCCGAGGTGGCCGAGGCGCCCGCCGGCTGCGCCGTCTATGCGGTGGTCGGCGACTTCGACGCGCGTGCCCTGGCGGGACGGCTGCCGGCAGCCCTGGCCTCGGCCAGGACGCTCGTGGCGAACCACTCCGAGGCGTCGTTCCTGACCGGCATCGACGACCCCGAGCAGGCCGCCGAGGCGCTGACCCGGCACTGCCCGACGGTGGTCGTCACGCTGGCGGGCAAGGGCGCCGTCTGCGCCGGCGCGCACGGCCTGCTGCGCGAGTCCGCGCCGTCGGTGACGGCCGTGGACACGAACGGCGCCGGCGACCTGTTCACCGCCGCCTGGGTCTGGGCCGACCTGGCCGGGATGCCGGTCGCCGAGCGCCTGCGGCTGGCCGTCGCCTACGCCGCGATGTCGGTGCGCGTCCCCACAACGCTGGCCGGCGCCCTCACGATCGATGAGTTTCGCGACATCGCCGGGCCCTTTGATGCAAGCATCCCACCGAGCGGAACGAGATGATGATCCACATGCATCCACGCCTGTTTGTGTCGCTGGCCTGCCTGACGGCGGTGCTGGCCCTGCCCGCATGCGGCACCCCGGGAGCGAGCGGCGGTTCCGTGTCACAGCCCAGCGGCGCCGTGTCCACCGGCTTCGACACCACCAAGCAGGTGACCCTGACGATGTGGGACACGGAGAACTCACCTGGTCCGTCGAAGGCCGAGGACGAGCTGATCCAGCGGTTCGAGCAGACGTACCCGAACGTGACCGTCAAGCGCGTCGTCAAGGAATTCAACAGCTACATGGATACGATCAAGCTGGCGGCCTCGTCCAGCGATGCCCCGGACGTGTTCCAGGGCAACGAGGGCTCCGTTGACCGGGCGCTGGTGAAGGCGCACCTGATCGTGCCGCTGGACGGCTACGCCAAGGCCTACGGCTGGGACACCCGGTTCGGCAGCTCGGCGGCGCTGAACCCGCTGCGCTGGTCGTCGGACGGCACCCAGTGGGGGGTGGGCCGGCTGTGGGGCATCGCGCAGAAGGCCGAGGTGCTTGGGGCCTTCTACAACAAGGCCACCCTGCAGCGGCTGGGGCTGCAGGTGCCGACCACGTTCGACCAGTTCCAGCAGAGCCTGGCCGTGGCCAAGTCCAAGGGCGTGCCGCCGATCATGGTCGGGAACCTCGACCGCTGGCCGATGGGGCACGTGTTCATGGTGCTGCAGGCGCGGTTCGACCAGGCCGCGTCCATCTCGAACTGGACGTACGGCCACGCCGGCGCCACGTTCGACACCGCGGGCACCCGCAAGGCGGCCACGGTGCTGCAGCAGTGGAGCGACAAGGGCTACTTCGAGAACGGCTTCAACGGCGTCAGCCAGGACAACGCGACCGCCCGCTTCGCCAACGGCGAGGGGCTCTACTTCATCACCGGCCCGTGGTCGAACCAGACGTTCGCCGGGCGGCTCGGCGACGGCGTCGGCTTCTTCCCGCTGCCGTCCCTGGACGGGACGCCGGGAGCACCGACCACTGGTTCGCTGTCGCTGCCGTTCCACATCAGCTCGCACTCCCAGAACCCGGCCGTGGCGGCGGCGTTCATCAACTTCATCACCGACCGCAACGCGGCCAAGGTCGTGATCCGCAACGGCGACCTGCCGGCCGCGAACCCGGGGGCGGCGGCGGTCGATCCCAACTCGTCGCTGGCCGCGATCGCGGCCGCCTGGAGCGAGAAGGCCAAGGCGGGCACGCTCACGCCCTACCTGGACTGGGCCACCCCCACGATGGGCGAGACCCTGTTCGGCGGGCTGCAGCAGCTGAGCGAGAACCGCGAGACGCCGGCCGACTTCGCGGCGGCCGTCCAGCAGGACTGGGTGAAGACACATTCGTGAGCCCGCCCCCGGCGAGCCGCGGCTGATCGGCTACCTGTACGTGCTGCCGGCGCTGGTGGTGTTCGGCGTATTCGTCGTCGCGCCCATGATCGACGGCGCCTGGATCTCGCTGTTTGCCTGGGACGGTGTCACGGTCGGGCACTGGGTGGGCCTGTCCAACTACCGCGAGGCGCTGGTCGACCCGCTGGTGCGGGAGGCGTTTGGCCACTCGCTGGTGCTGGTGGGGTTCTACGCCGTGCTGCCGATCACGATCGGGCTGTTCCTGACCGCGCTGATGACGCATGCCCGGGTGCGCGGCGGCGCCGCCGTTCGCACCATCATCTTCCTACCGCAGGTGCTGGCGGCGGTGGTGGTCGGCGTTGCCTGGAAGTGGCTCTACGACCCGTCCGGGCCGATCAACTCGCTGCTCGGCGCGGTGGGGCTGAGCAGCCTCGAGCACACGTGGCTGGGCGACTTCTCGACGGCGCTTCCGGCCGTCGGCGTGATCGGCACCTGGGTCACCACGGGCCTGTGCCTGGTGCTGTTCGTGGCCGGCGTGCAGCGGATCCCGCTGTCGCGCTACGAGGCGGCGCGGGTCGACGGCGCCGGCCCGGTGCGCGAGTTCTTCGCGGTCACGCTGCCCGGCCTGCGCAACGAGCTGGCGGTGGCGATGTCGCTGAGCGTGATCACCGCGCTGCGCGCGTTCGACATCATCTTCGTCACCACCAAGGGCGGCCCCGGCAACGCCACGACGGTGCCGTCGCTGCTGATCTACCAGCGGGCGTTCATCACCGGCGAGGTGGGATCTGCGGCCGCGATCGGGGCGATGATGGGTGCGATCATCCTGCTGCTGTCGGTCGTGATCACCCGGGTGGTGGAGGAGCGGCGGTGAACACCGGCAGCTTCGAGCGCACGGCGACGCACGTGATGCTGGCCCTGTTCGCGGTGCTGGCGCTGGCCCCGCTGGTGGTCGTGGTGCTGGCGGCGATGCACCCCTCCGGAACGCTCCTGTCCGGGGCCGGGCTGCCGGATTCGTTCAGCCTGGCCACGTTCCGCACGGCCTGGGACGAGGGCGGCTTCAGCCGGCTGATGACGTCGAGCGCAATCGTGGCGGTGACGGTGGTGGCCCTGACGACGGTGCTCTCGATCCCGGCCGGGTATGCGTTCGGGACGATGCGCTTCCCGTTCGCCGACCTGCTGTTCTACGTGATCCTGACCGGCATCGTGGTGCCGTTCGAGTCGCTGATCGTTCCGCTCTACTACAGCTTCCGCGACGTCGGCCTGACCGACTCTTACTGGGGCCTGATCCTGCCCCAGACCGGCCTGTCGATTTCGTTCGGCGTGTTCTGGATGCGCGCCTTCTTCCGCTCGCTGCCGCCTGAGCTGTCGGACGCGGCGCGCGTGGACGGCGCCACCTCGTGGCGGATCCTGTGGCGGGTGCTGGTGCCGATCGGGCGCCCCGCCATCGTCACCATGGTGCTGCTGGTGTTCATGTGGACGTGGAACGAGTTCCTGCTGGCGCTGGTGATGATCTCCGACCAGACCCACCGCACCGCGCCGCTGGGCCTGTCCGCATTCCAGAGCCGCTACGGCGTGGACGTCCCGGGCGTGTCGGCGGCCGCCGTGTTCGTGGCCGCGCCGGTCGTGATCCTGTACGTGCTGACCCAGCGGCAGTTCCTGCGCGGCATGCTGGCCGGATCGATCAAGGGCTGACGTGCCTGGCATCGCCTTCGACCAGGTCGTGAAGCGGTTCGGTCAGGTGACGGCCGTGCGCGACCTGACCCTCGACGTCGCCGACGGCGAGTTCGTGGTGCTGGTCGGTCCGTCCGGCTGCGGCAAGACCACGGCGCTGAGGATGCTGGCCGGGCTGGAGGCGGTCAGCTCGGGCCGGATCCTGATCGGCGACCGCGAGGTGCAGCAGCTGCCGCCCCGCCAGCGCGACGTGGCGATGGTGTTCCAGGACTACGCGCTGTACCCGCAGATGAGCGTCTACCGCAACCTCGCGTTCGGCCTGCAGACCCGCAAGGTGCCGCGCGAGCAGGTGCGGCAGCTGGTGACCGACGCGGCGGAGCGGCTGGGACTGGGCGAGCTGCTCGATCGCAAGCCGCGGCAGCTGTCCGGCGGCCAGCGCCAGCGGGTGGCGCTGGGCCGGGCGCGGGTGCGAAAGCCGCAGGCGTTCCTGATGGACGAGCCGCTCTCCAACCTCGACGCCAAGCTGCGGGTGGACATGCGCGCCGAGATCAAGGCGCTGCAGCGTGAAACCGGAGTGACCACGGTGTTCGTCACCCACGATCAGGTCGAGGCGATGACGATGGGAGACCGGATCGCCGTGATGCGCGACGGGCTGCTCGAGCAGGAGGGGCAGCCCGACGTGGTCTACAACCGGCCGGCCAACATGTTCGTGGCCGGCTTCATCGGCAGCCCGGCGATGACGTTCGGGCGCGTGGGGGTGGAGCGTGAGGGCGCGGCCCTGCGGTTGAACCACCCGGCGCTGCGCCTGGAGTGCGGGCCGGTCGCCGACGTGGGGGACGAGGCGATCGTCGGCATCCGCCCCGAGCACACGCGCCCATGGCAGGACGGCGCCGGTCTGGCCGGCCCGTTCCAGGGCACGATCGAATCGGTCGAGGCGCTGGGCCGCGAGACGTTCCTGGGCGTGCGCGTGGCGGACGACCTGCGGCTGGTGGTGCGCGCGGACGGGGCCTCCGACCACCGGCTGGGTGACCGTTTCCAGTTCGGCGTCGAGCGCGGCCGGCTTCACCTGTTCCACGCTGGCTCCGAGGCGGCGATCGCACACAGCGTTTGACGGATTCTCGTGAGCGTGCTGCGACACGAGCAAAACCAGGTCTGTACTCTTCGCCGCTGTGAAACGGGCTCTGCTCACGATCCTGGCAGCGTCACTGCTGTCGCCTATCACTGCGCGCGCCGCCGCAACCGGCTACGTCTTCCACCGCCACCACCCGGCTCCGGGCGGCCCGCGGACGCTGGGCGCGCGTGCGGCGAAGTTCTCGCTGCGCTTCCGCGGCACGCCTTACGTGTGGGCGGGGACGACGCCGCGCGGCTTCGACTGCTCGGGCTTCACGCGGTTCGTCTACGCCCACATGGGCATCGCGCTGCCGCACTCGAGCTACGCCCAGTGGGCGATGGGACGCCACGTGGGGCGCCGCGCGCTGCGCCCCGGCGACCTGGTCTTCTTCGACGGGCTCGGCCACGTCGGCCTGTGGCTCGGCCACGGCCGGTTCATCCACGCCCCCCAGAGCGGAGACGTGGTGTCGGTGGCCAGCCTCCGCCACGGCTGGTACGCCGCGACCTACAGCGGCGCCGTCCGTCTGCACGGCACCCAGCGCATGCACCGCACGCGCCGGCAGCCGCCGCGCCCCCTGCACCTGGTCGCGCACGCCTGAGCCGCCGGCCACGCGCCTGTGATGCCCAAAGCCACCGTCGGGGGATACCGCGATGCTTGCCGCCGATGCGGACCTCGCGGAGGTTATTCCGGTGTCGGGATCACTCCGAGTTGCTGCATGAAGCTCAGCTGATCCATGCAGAGCCAGTGCTCGGTGATCCGTCCGTCCCGAACGCGCATGATGTCGACGAACGTCAGCGTCACCGGCTTGCCGGTGGCGGGGATGCCGAAAAACTCGTCCTTGTGAGTGCCGTGGAAGGTCTTCTTGGTCACGACCTGGTCACCCTCGGCGAACATGTCCTCGACCGTGAACCTGGCATCCGGGAACGCGTTCAGGAAGCCGGCCAGGAACATCTTCCCACCCTCACGATCGCTGGGGACACCCGGCGGCGAACTGTGGTTGACGAACGAGGGATCGTTCAGCTCGTCGAAGACGTCCCAGTTGCGCTGATTCTGGACTTCCTCGATGAACCGGCGGATGACCGCTTTGTTCTCTTCGGCCGTCGACTGAACACTCTGCTCCATCACGTTGATCCCTTCCGGCTTGGACAGCGGTGTCGACCGAGCACACTCTCACAGCGCACTGGCGTACCGCAAGCGCGCATTCCGCCGGCGACAGGATCAAAAGCAAGCATCACCTCGTTTGGGAATCTGATCCTGTGATCGGGCTGCGGCATCATATGATCCGGTGGCGAAGCTCGAGCAGGCGCGATGGTGGGCGATCCGGCCGGTGCGAAGCCGCAAGCCGGCCACGTACCGCTGTCCGCTCTGCGGGCTGCGGCTGCACGCCATGAGCGATCACATGCTGATCTCCCCGGAGGGCGACGGCGACCGGCGCCGCCACGCCCATCGCGAGTGCGTGCTGGCGGCGCGCGAGGCCGGGCGGCTGCCGCTGGAGAGCGAGTGGCGGGCGACCCAGCCGCGGCCGCCATCGCTCTGGCGACGACTGATGGGCAGGGCCTGAAATGGAGATGATTGATCGATATCTCTCGCGAGCCTGGCCGCTGCTTCGGTGTGACCCGCGCGGCGGCCAGGGTGGCTACGGCTGCGAACCGTCGCCTCGCTGCGTCCTCGGTCGCGCCAATACGATCCGGTATTGACGCTCCCTCGATCCTTGCGAGACTCGGTTCTCGCCGTCCAGGACATCACGGGAGATATCGATCAATCATCTAGGGTGTCGCGCTGATGCTGCGCCACCCCGGCTACACCCGCGAGCGCATCGCCCAGGTCGGGGACCGGATCCGCGCACTGACCCACGCCGATGCCGTCGCCCCCGAGCGGCTGGCCGTGGCCGGTCCGGTCGACCGCATCGAGCCGGCCGAGGCGGAACTGCTCGACTACCGCGAGAGCGAGCTGGGCGAGACCTTCGGCCCGCTATGGGCCACCTACTGGTTCAAGGTCGAGGCGACCGTGCCAGAGCGGTGGCAGGGTGAGCGCGTCGACCTCCTGTGGGTCAGCCACAGCGAGGCAACGCTGTGGGACGGCGGCCGGGCGCTCCAGGGCCTGAACACCAGCCCCGACGGCGCCCGCGTGGACGCCATGCTGCGCCCCGCGGCGTCCGCGGGCGAGCGGATCGACCTGCGCGTCGAGCT
>DASUHV010000339.1:0-4458 GCA_036273355.1 Gaiellales bacterium | reverse complement strand
GTCGACCTGCTGCTGGGGGATCTGCGGGTAGTCGAAGCGGATGGACATCCCCTCGGGCCGCAGGCGCTGGTCGAACGGGTCGATCAGCACCGAGCGCTCGCTGCCGCGCAGGGTGAAAGCGGATTGGCCGTGCCACTCGATATTCATGTCTCCCTCCGGGTTTCTGACATGAGCGTCACTCTATCACTGTGATTGGTAGCGTTTTGCGCGGACCCGAACCTTACGTTATGGTGAGAATCATGGTGATGACTCCTCCCCAGTTCCGGATCGGCGAGCTGGCCCGCCGGGTCGGCACCACTCCCCGCGCCGTGCGCTACTACGAGGAGCTGGGCCTGCTGCCGGGCAGCGATCGCTCCGACGGCGCGCACCGGGTCTACGACGAGCAGGACGAGGTGCGCCTGCGCGACCTGCTGCGGGTGCGCGAGCTGCTGGGCCTGACGCTGGTGGAGCTGCGCGAGTGGATGGACGCGGAGGACGCCCGCGCCCGGCTGCGCGAGCGCTGGAACGAGCAGCCGGCGCCCGACGAGACCACCCGCGCCGACATCATCCGCGAGGCGATCGCGCACATGGACACGCAGCTGCTGCTGGTGCGTTCCCGCCTGGGATCTCTTGAGCAGCTGGAGGACGAGCTGTCGGCCAAGCGGCGGAAGGTGCGCTCGATGCTGGCCGAGATCGAGCAGGCGCAGGCGTGAGCCCCACCCATCCCGAGCGCTACAAGTGGATCGCGCTCTCGAATACGACGATCGGCATCCTGATGGCGACGATCAACTCGTCGATCGTGCTGATCGCGCTGCCGGACATCTTCCGCGGCATCAACCTCAACCCGCTGCAGCCTGAGAACTCCAGCTACCTGCTGTGGATGATCATGGGCTTTCTCGTGGCGACGGCGGTGCTGGTGGTCAGCTTCGGCCGGGTCGGCGACATCTACGGCCGCGTGCGCATGTTCACGCTCGGCTTCGCGATCTTCACCGTCTTCTCGCTGCTCCTGTCCGTGACCTGGATGACCGGGCCGCCGGCCGCGATCTGGATGATCGTGATGCGCATCGGCCAGGGCGTCGGCGGCGCCTTCCTGTTCGCCAACTCCTCGGCGATCCTGACCGACGCCTTCCCCTCCGACCAGCGCGGCATGGCGCTGGGGGTGAACGCCGTCGCCGGCATCGCCGGCTCCTTCATCGGCCTGGTGGTGGGCGGCATTCTCGGCCCGATCGACTGGCGGCTGGTGTTCCTGGTGTCGGTGCCGGTCGGCCTGTTCGGAACGGTCTGGTCGTGGATGAAGCTCGAGGAGCGCGGCATCCGCCAGCAGGCCCGCATCGACTGGTGGGGCAACATCACGTTCGCCCTCGGGCTGATCGCCGTGCTGGTCGCGATCACGTACGGCATCCAGCCCTACGGCGGCCGCGTCCTGGGCTGGACGAACCCGCGCGTGGTGGGCGCGATGGTGGCGGGCCTGGCGCTGCTGGCGGCGTTCGTGGTGATCGAGATGCGCACCGAGGACCCGATGTTCCGGCTCTCCCTGTTCCGGATCCGGGCCTTCAGCTTCGGCAACATCGCCACCCTGCTGGCCTCGCTCGGCCGCGGCGGGCTGATGTTCATGCTGATCATCTGGCTGCAGGGCATCTGGCTGCCGCTGCACGGCTACAGCTTCGAGCAGACGCCGCTGTGGGCAGGCGTCTACATGCTGCCGCTGACTGTCGGCTTCCTGATCGCCGGTCCCACGTCGGGGCTGCTCTCTGACCGGTTCGGCGCGCGCCCGTTCGCGACCGGCGGCATGCTGATCGCCGCGCTCTCCTTCTACCTGCTGGAGCGGCTGCCCGTGAACTTCGGCTACCCCGAGTTCGCCGCCCTGCTGGTGCTGGTCGGGATCGGCATGGGCCTGTTCACGTCGCCCAACCAGGCCGGCATCATGAACAGCCTGCCGCCCAACCGCCGCGGCGCCGGAGCGGGCATGGCCACCACGTTCCAGAACTCGGCGCTGGTGCTCTCGATCGGCATCTTCTTCACGCTCATGGTGCTGGGCCTGGCCGGGTCGCTGCCGGGCACGCTCGACCAGGGCCTCCGCGCCCAGGGCGTCGCACCGGAGGCTGCCCAGCGCATCTCGCAGCTGCCGCCGGTGGGCCTCCTGTTCTCGTCGTTCCTCGGCTACAACCCGATGCACCAGCTGCTGGGCAGCTCGATCAACCACCTCAGCCCACACCAGGCCGCCTACTTGACCAGCCGCCAGTACTTCCCCCAGCTGATCGCCAAGCCGTTCGAGCAGGGCCTCAGCGAGGCCTTCGACTTCGCGATCTTCGCCTGCCTCACCGCCGCCGCAGCCTCCTGGTTCCGGGGCGGCAAGTACGTGCACGGCGGCGAGCACGTGCGTCCCGTGGTCGAGTCGGGCGACGGCGAGCTGGCGATGGCCTCCGACGGGGACTGACGCGTGGCCGTCAGCATCGAGCTGGTGCAGGGAGACATCACCCGCGAGACGGCCGACGCGATCGTGAACGCCGCGAACGGGTCGCTGCTGGGAGGCGGCGGCGTCGACGGCGCCATCCACCGCGCCGGCGGCCCGGCCATCCTGGCCGAGACCAGGCTGCTGGGCGGATGTGAGACCGGTGACGCGAAGTCCAGCACCGCCGGCGACCTGCACGCCGACTACGTGATCCACACGGTGGGGCCGGTGTGGCGCGGCGGCGATGACGGCGAGCCGGAGCTGCTGGCCTCGTGCTACCGCCGCTCGATCGAGGTGGCGTCCCTGCTGGGATGTGCCTCGGTGGCCTTCCCGGCCATCTCGACCGGCATCTTCGGGTACCCGGTCGATCGGGCGGCTCCGATCGCACTCGAGGTGTCCCACTCCGCGGCGCTCGCGTCGGCCAGCGTGCGGACCGTGCGGCACGTGCTGTTCGCGGCGCGCGACCACGCGGCCTGGGTGTCCGCGGCCGGCGACCTCGGCCTGACGGTCGTCGTCAGCGGCTGAGCACGCGGGCGGCGTCGTCGCAGACCGACTCGGCCACCATCGCCAGGGACGGCGCGTCGATCACCAGCTGTACCGCCACGCCGCTGCGGGTGGCCCTGGTCGCGGCCGCCCGGCCCGCGTCCACCCACACCGTCACCCCCACCTCGTGCAGCGCCACCGGCACGCTGGGCGGGGCCAGGTCGAGCCCGAACACCTCGTCGGCCGGCACGAAGTGGCCGAACCCGTCGGCGGCGGCGTCCAGCAGGGCGTGGCCGAGCGCGAACAGCTCGGCAGGCGTGAGGGTCCCGCGCTCGACCTGGGCGACCTGCAGGCCGCCGGCGTGCAGGGACAGCGCGTAGGGCACCTCATCCGCGAACGGTTCGACCGTCAGCTCCAGCTCGACGCAGATCCCCGACACGTCCTGCGCCGTGTCGCACAGCCGGTAGCGCATCAACGCACTCCGCCCCCGTTCAGCTGGGTCGACGGCAGCGACAGCGTGAAGGTGGTGCCCTGGCCGACCTCGCTGTCGACGGTCAGCCGGCCGCCGAGGGCGTGCGCCAGCTCGCGTCCGATCGACAGGCCGAGCCCGGTGCCGCCCTCGCCGCGGCGGCTGTAGAACGGGTGGAAGACGGCGTCCTGGTCGGCCGCCGGGATGCCTGGGCCGGTGTCTGAGATGTGGATCGCGGCCGTCGAGTTGGCGGTCGCATAGCTGAGCGTGACGGTGCCCTTGCGGGGCGTCCAGCGGAAGGCGTTGTCGAGCAGGTTGGACACGATCTGCAGCACGCGGTCGCCGTCGGAGAGGATCGTGGGCGCGCCGGCGATCGGGGTGTCGAAGCTGACCTCGTTGGCGCGGGCGCGGTCGCGGAACGAGGCTGCGGCCTGCTCCAGCAGGGCCTCCAGCCCCACCTCCTCGCGCACCAGCCGGAACTGGTGGGCCTCGAGGCGGGTGAGGTCGAGCAGGTCGTCGACCAGCCGGCCGATGCGGCGCACCTCCTCGCTAACGGCGTCGAGCGACGTGTCCATGTCCTCGGGGCCGACCAGCCCCTCGTTCATGGCCTGGACGTGGCCCGAGATCGCGGTCACCGGCGTGCGCAGCTCGTGGGTGACGCGCATCAGGAAGTTGCGTTCCAGCTCGTCCACCTCGCGCAGGAGGCGGAACTGGTGTGCCTCCAGCCGGGTCAGGTCGAGCAGGTCGTCGACCAGCCGGCCGATCCTCCGCACTTCCTCGCTCACTGCCGCCAGTGAGGCGTCCAGGTCCTCGGGGTCGACGACGCCCTCCGTTACCGCCTGCACGTGTCCGGAGATGGCGGTGATCGGCGTCCGCAGCTCGTGCGTCACGCGCATCAGGAAGTTGCGTTCCAGCTCGTCGAGCTCTCTCAGGCGGTCGACCATGCCCTGGAACCGCTTGGCCAGCGTGCCCAGCTCGTCGTCGGGTGTGCGCGGCGTGACCACGTTCACCTCGAGGTCGCCGCGGGCCACGCGGTCTGCGGCCTCGCCGACCACCTTCAGCGGCTTGGTGATCC
>DASUHV010000338.1:0-13638 GCA_036273355.1 Gaiellales bacterium | reverse complement strand
TTTGTCCGTCTTTAACCACAAAGATCACGTCGGCTTTCTGGATCGTCGAAAGACGATGCGCAATCACCACCACCGTCTTGCCCTCCATCAGTCTGTCCAGCGCCTCAAAGACCAGTTTTTCGGACGCAGAGTCGAGTCCGGACGTCGGCTCATCCAGAATCAGGATCGGTGTATTGCGAATGACCGCGCGAGCGATGGCAATCCGCTGCCGCTGCCCGCCTGAAAGCGTCATCCCGCGCTCGCCGATCATGGTGTCGTAGCCGTCCGGCAGGTCGTCGACGAACGCGGCCACCCCCGCCGCCTCGCTGGCCGCCAGCACCTCATCCCAGCTTGCGTCCGGGCGGCCGATCATGAGGTTGTCGCGGAGCGGAATCGAGAACAGGATCGGCCGCTGCGTCACGATCGACATGGCCGACCGCACGTCCTCGAGCCGCAGGTCGCGCAGATCGGTGCCGCCCAGCAGCACCCGTCCTTCGGTCGGGTCGTAGAGCCGCGCGGCCAGGTTCAGGAGCGAGGTCTTGCCCGATCCGGTGGCGCCGCACACGGCCACGATCTCGCCGGCCTCGACCTCCAGGTCGACGCCGGTCAGCACCTCATCCTCGTCGGCGTACGCGAAGTGCGCGTTCTGGAAGCTGATCGGCTGCGGGCCTGCCGGCGCCGGCAACGGCTGGGCCGGCTCGGGCAGGCGATCGATGCCCTCGATCCAGGCGAAGCTGCGACCGGCCGAGGCCAGCGCCCGCTGGGCCAGGTTCGTGATCCAGCCCAGCGACTCCAGCGGCCACGCCAGCTGCAGCAGGATGGTGTTGAACAGGACGAACTGGCCGATCGTGAGATCGCCGTTGATGACGTCGCGGCCGCCGAAGAAGACCACCGCCGCGATCGAGAGCGTGGGCAGGAAGAACAGCCCGGGCAGGTGCTGGGCCTCGACGCCGGCCTGCTCGAGCACCACGTCGCGGACGCTCTCGGCCTTCTCGCCGAAGCGACCCCGCACGTCGTCCTCGCGGCCGAACGCCTGCACCATCTCGATGCCGACGACCGCCTCGTCGGCCGCCTCGGTGACGTCGCCCTTGCGCTGCTGCACGCGGCGTGAGATCGGCATCACGCGGTGGGCGAACAGCCAGGCCAGCAGGCCGATCAGCGGCAGCGAGAGGCCGGTGTAGATGGTCAGCCGCAGGTTCACGAACCCGAGCAGGATGGCCGCGCCCACGATCATCATCGCGCTCTGCGCGCCCTGCACCATGCCCCAGCCGATGAAGTAGCGGATCGGGTACAGGTCGTTGGTCGCGCGCGACACCACCTGCCCGGTGGCGTGGCGGTCGAAGAACGCGCGCGGGAAGTCGAGGTAGGCCGAGTACAGCAGCTCTCGCACGCGTGCCTCGATGTGGACGCCGATCCGCGACGTCGCGTAGCGGCGGATGAAGTTGACGCAGAAGCGCAGCAGGCCCAGCACGAACGCCGCCGCCACGTAGGGCGTCAGCTTGGACAGGTCCTTGGGCACGATCGCGTTGTCGATGGCGCGCTGCAGCAGGGTCGGGATCGCCAACGACAACGCCGTGTATGCGAAGGCGCAAACGAGACCGAGCGCGACCGACCGCCACTCCCCACGCCACAGCGTGAGCAGTCGTCGGAGCGTCGGCCACATCGGAAGATCGGGAGGATCCACGTGTGACACGCCAGCCAACAGGCTAGCCGAGCGCGACCATTGTCGACGACGGATCCCGGGCCAGTTGCCCGAGCAGCAAACGCACTCAGCTGTCCGACGGCTCCCTGGATCCGGAGTGCGACGTGTCGTCGCCGGGCCCGGACTCCGCCTCGTGGCGGGTCGAGACCTGGACGCCCGTCGTCACGGTTGCGGGCGAGCCGCCGTCGCCCTGCTCGGTGGCCGATGCGAACTGGGTGGTCGAGCCGGAAGCGCCCTCGGCCTGGTCGTCGCCGCCCTTGCCGCCGGCCTTCTGGGCGCCGGAGCCGGAGCTTGCGGCCACCGCGGGCGCGGCAGCCGGGGTGATCACGGTCTGGTCGTGACGGCGGGAGCCGTGGGCGGTCGTGGCGGCGGATCCGGACGCGGCCACGATGTGGCGCGGCACCGGATGCGCGTGCGATCCGTCCCAGACCGCGACGCCGCCGGCGCTGACACCGACCGTGACCACGGCCAGCACACCGGCGAGCGCCGTCTTCGCCCCGGTGATGCCGCCGCCCAGGATGCTGCCGCCCCCGGCCATGCCCAGCGCGTGAGGTGCCGTGAACAGCGGCACCAGCGCCACGATCGCAACCCGCTGGCTACCGACCGAGTCCGTGAAGCTGCGGCAGGCGTGGCAGTGAGCCGTATGCAAGCGGGCGCGGGCGCGCTCGCCGAGGCCGGCCTCGCCGTCGGCCGCGGCCGAGAGCGTCATGCGCGCCGACTCGCAGTCGAGCTCGACAGCCTCGGTCAGCTCGTGAAGCGACGCCCGCGCACGGAAGATCAGGATCTTGACGTTGCCCTCGGTGGTGTCGAGCACCTGGCTGATCTCGGAGTAGGGCAGGCCGCCCAGCTCGCGCAGGAGGATGGCGGTACGCCCGCGCTCCGGCAGCGCGTCCAGGCCGGTCCGCATCAGCGCCAGCTGCTCGCCCAGCTCGGCCGACGCATGGGGGCCGACGGTGCCGGTGGCCGGCAGGCCGGCCTCGACCGCCTCGATCGGCACGGTCGACCGGCGGCGCCGCAGCAGGTCGATCGACGCGTTGCGCGTGACCCGGAACAGCCACGGCCGCGGGTCGTCGGCCGGCTCGCTGCGAACGGCCGCGACGAACGCGTCGTGCACGGCGTCCTCGGCGTCCGACCTGCTGCCGACGATCCCCTGCGAGAAACGGACCAGCGAGGGGTAGAGCTCGCGGTAGAGGCCGTCGAGATCTTCGGTCGGCTGTTGGGCTTTCCGGCGTCTCATTTCACAGCACTATCGGGTCGCGGCGGCGGGAACGAGAGAGCCAGCGTAGCCGATTCGCTGCGGCGATCGATTCCCGGCGACGGGCGCTCCATCCAGCGCCAGCACGCCGCCGCGGCGACGATCGAGCCCGAGGCCGCGTAGGCCGCGAGCGCAGCGTAGGTGCGGGAATCGGTGCCGGCGGCGATTCCGTGGAGCAGCGTCAGACCCCAGACGGCGTACCCGGAATAGTGCAGTCGCCGCCATGAGCGGTTGCTCATGAACCCGGCGCGCTTCAGCCGGAACGAGACCGGCAGTGCCACCGCCAGCCACAGCCCGGCAGCGCCCAGCATCACAGCCGGCCGCACTCCCACGCCGACCAGGCCGGTTACCGGCACCCGGGCGTAGTGGTCGAGGAGCACGGACGATACGTGCAGCGCCAGGGCGACCAGCGCCAGCGACGACAGGAAGCGGTGGAATCCCAGCTGCGGCGCGGCCGGGCGCCACCCGCGGCCCGCCAGTATCACGCCCCAGGCCACCACCAGCGTGTAGCAGCCGAAGGCGACGAAGGCGCTCGCGCGTGCGATCTCCCAGAGGATCACGACACCACCCGCCAGTCCCACGCGGGGGTCGAGTGGCTGAGAGGGCCTGCCGTGATCATCGCCATCTCGACGGCCCGGCCCATCAGGCGCGGGCGCAGCGCGAGCGTCTTTGCGATCACGTCGGCGGTGACAACGTCGTCGGCGATCACGGTGGCCTGGGTTCGCGGGCCGGGCCGGCCTGCGATCGGGTCGATGAGATGGTGGGCTTCATGGCCGTCGCCGTTGACCCAGCTACGGCGCCCGCAGCCCGAGGTGGCGATGCCCTCGCCCTCGCCGATGACCACGCGGACGGCGGTCTCCCCGGCTGACAGGCCCGGGCGGTTGGGAAGCGACATGCCGGGGCGCTCGACGGCGACGATGTGGTCGCCGCGCGCCGAGGCCAGGTCGCCGCCGGCGTCGACCAGGATCGTGTCGTCGTCGCAGCGGGCGGCCAGCATGTCGGCCAGCCGCTGCGCGATCCAGCTCTTGGCGATGCCACCCAGGTCGAGCTGGACCTGAGTCGGGATCCGGGCGGTGCTCGATGCGGTGTCCAGCTCGATCGCTCCCGTCACCGGCCGGTCGCGAGGGCTCGACACGGTGCCTGCCGGGCGCTCGAGCATGCTGTCTCGGTAGCCCCATGACTTCAGGACTGCGCCCACCAGCGGCTGGAACACACCTTCGGTGCGCTCCACCCAGCGGCGGCACTCGGCGAGCAGCCGCATCGTCTCGGCGTCCACGTGCACAGCCCGTCCGGCGTTGCGGTTGATCCGAGAGACGTCGCTGGACGGCCGGAAACGCGACCACCGAGCCTCGTCCTGCTCGACCAGCTCGGCCGCAGCCTGCGCGGCCGCAGCGTCGACGCCGCCGGAGTGGTGGACGTGCCAGGTGGTGCCGGTGGCGGGCCACCGCCAGGCCGGGTGGGTGGCCCGGCCGGTCGTCGTTCCCATCAGCTCGTCCTCGTCGTGGGAGGCGTGCTCACCGGCGCCGGCACGGGTACCGCGGTGGCGCCGCCCGATGACGGCGCGCTCACCGTGCCGCCGGAGACCGTGCGGTACACGGTCGCCGGTGTCCCTGCGGTCGCAGCCGCCGATTCGGCATCCTTGATCGCCTGCAGCAGCCGTCTCTGCGCGGCTGCAGTGCGATGCACCAGGCGGTTGTAGCGCGCCACCAGCACCTTGTTTGCGCGGGTCGTGGCCCGGTCATGCGCAACGGTCGCCTTGGCCAGCTGCCGCCAGCCGCGCGCATCCGCGGCGCTGGTCGCGGCCACGTGCTGCTGGTCGATGCTCCACGCCAGCGTGGCACCGCAGATCAGTGCGATCAGCACCGTGTAGATCTTGATGACGACGTTACTCATCCCCGGGTTCTGGCTCGCCGGCGTCGTCGTGCTCGTCGTCCGTGCCGCTCTGGCTCTCCGTGCTGGGTGGCGCGGCCGTGGTCGTGGATGCCGACGAGGACGGGGCGGGCACCACGGTCGATGGCGCCACCACCGTCACCACGACCGGCGCGGCGGCCTTGCGCCGGTGCGCCTTGGGCACGCTCGGCGCGTGCCAGCTCGCCAGGCGCCTCATCACCCGGTGCGCCGGCCGGTGCAGCGTCCGAACCGCCTGTCCGGGCTGATCCGAGGCCTTGGAGGCCGTTGGTGCAAGACCGCGCATGGCCACTGCCAGGGCGGCGATCAGCAGCGCCGATCCGATCGCGACTCCGGCGATGGTGAGACCGCGCTTGAATGCGGTGGGATGCATCGTGTGCCTCCTCGTTTCGCAAGACCCCGGATGACGCCCACGTCATCCACGTACGAATCACCACGCACGAGGCTGTGAGGAGTTACACGGCACCGCCGTTAAACGCCGCGGGGGCGACGGAGCGGTGATCGCTCCATCGCCCCCGCGGGCGGTTACTGGTTAGGCGGCGTCCTGCATGCCGCTCAGCTCCGGCAGCCTGGCCAGCTCTGTGAGCGCCTCCTGCTCGAGCTGGCGGACGCGCTCGCGCGTCAGCCCGACCTCGCGGCCCACTGCCTCGAGCAGCATCGGCTCACCGCCGCCGAGCCCGTAGCGAAGCTCGATGATGCGGCGCGTGCGCGGCGTCAGCCGTGCTAGCGCGCGCTCGAGCGTCTCGTTCCGCATGCGCTCGCCGACGGTCTCCGTCACGTCCTCGCCGGACGTGTCGGCGATCATGTCGCCCAGCTCGGTGTCGCCCTCGTCGCCGGTCGGCCGCTGCAGCGAGATGGTCTGCAGGCGGGTCTGATCGGCGTCGCGCACCTCGGCCACGCTCAGCTTGGCCTCCTTGGCCACCTCTTCCTCACTGGGCTCGCGGCCCAGCTTGGCCTCCAGCGTGCGGCGGGCGCGATCGATCTTGCGGATGCGATCGTGCACGTGCACCGGAACCCGGATCGTGCGGCTCTGGTTGGCGACCGCGCGCTGCACGGCCTGCCGGATCCACCAGGTTGCGTAGGTGGAGAACTTGAGGTTTCGGCGCCACTCGAACTTCTCGACCGCGCGCACCAGCCCGATCGTGCCCTCCTGGATCAGGTCCAGGAAGCCCACGCCGTGGCCACGGTACTTCTTGGCGATCGACACGACCAGCCGCAGGTTGGCCTCGACCATGCGGCGCTTCGCGGCCTCGTCTCCGGCCTCGATGCGCTGGGCGAGCACCTGCTCCTCGTGCTTGGTGAGCAGCGGCGTGCGGCCGATCTGCGCCAGGTACAGGTCGAGTCCGTCGATGCTGGCGGGGGCGTACCAGGCAGGCGCGGCCTCCGCGGGCTCACCGGCGTCCGGTGCGTCGTCGATTTCGCGCACCGACACGACGTCGACCCCGAGCTCGGTCAGCTCGGCGCGAATCGCGTCCGTATCTTCATCTGTCAGGTCAAGCTCTGCCACGACGGCGGTCAGCTCATCCTCTGTGAGCTCCCCGGCGTCCTGTGCACGCTCGACCAACTGCCGCAGCTGCGGCTCCTGAGTCAACATCCGTAGTACCCCTTCTTGCATTTGCACCCGAATCCGCGATCTTCCGCGGAGGTGCTGTTGTGAAATGTCCTGGTTGAAGGGCTTGGGCGTGCCGTTTTCTTGAGATTCGGCCCTGATGCGTGCCCTTCGCAATGGTTAACGGCGCTCCTGCTACCGTTATTCCCGGCTGCACCGTTTTATACGCGGCCGGCATTAGAGCGCTCTTAATCAGCAGCAGCCCTCTTTGTACCGGCAGGCAGTGCAGTGCCAGGAGGCCTTGACCCAGATCATCTCGCCACCGCAGCGCGGGCAAGAGCTGTCCGATGTGGTGCTGGCGGCGGTGCGAAGGCCGGCGTTACAGCGGGATGTGGGCTGGACGGACGCGATCGGGCGACGGTAGCGCGCGGCCCGGATGATCCGCCGACTATCGTGGCGGCGATGCGTGTGGAGACCGTCGATCCATCCGAATACGAGGCGCTGGGAGACCTCACTGTGCGCGCCTACCAGGCGCTGCCGGGACACGCCCTCTCGCCCGGGTATGCGGCCGTGCTCGCCGACGTGGCCGGGCGGGCGCGTCAGGCGGAGGTGCTGGTGGTGCGCGACGAGGACGGTGCCCTGCTGGGCGGCGTCACGTACGTGGCCGACGAGGCGAACCCCTACGCCGAGTTCGAGGGCGCAGACGCGGCGGCGTTTCGCATGCTCGCCGTGGATCCGGCAGCGCAGGGCCGTGGCGTCGGCAGGGCGATGGTGCGGGCCTGCATCGACCGCGCCCGCCGCGACGGAAAGCGCCGGCTGACGCTGATGACCACCGGCTCGATGGACGCCGCCCACCACCTCTACGGGCGGCTGGGATTTCGCCGCACTCCCGAGTCGGACATGATCGTCGAGGACGGGCTGCGGCTGATGGCCTTTGAGCTTGACCTGGAGGAGGTGGCTGATGGCGACGGTGGTGCGTGACTTTCCACGGGCGGTGCGCGTGATCGAGAACACGTGGATCACGCTCTCGGACGGCACCCGCCTGGCTGCCAAGATCTGGCTGCCCGAGGACGCCGAGGACGACCCGGTGCCGGGGGTGCTCGAGTTCCTGCCCTACCGCAAGCGCGACGGCACGGCTGCGCGGGACCAGCTGCTGTACCCGTACCTGGCCGGCCACGGCTATGCCGGGGTGCGCGTCGACCTGCGCGGCCACGGCGACTCCGAGGGCCTGCCCGAGGACGAGTACACCCCCCAGGAGCAGTCCGATGGGGCCGAGGTGATCGCCTGGATCGCCGAGCAGCCATGGTGCACCGGGGCGGTTGGGATGCACGGCATCTCGTGGGGTGGGTTCAACAGCCTCCAGATCGCCGCCCTGCGACCGCCGGCGCTGCGGGCCATCATCACGCTCTGCTCGACCGACGACCGCTACAGCGACGACGTGCACTACAAGGGCGGGCTGGTGCTGGGTCTGGACATGCTGCACTGGGCCACCTACATGCTGCTGGCGAACGCCGAGCCGCCCGATCCCGAGATGGTGGGCGCGGACCGCTGGCGCGACCTGTGGCTGGGCCGCATCGACGCATCGCAGCCGCTGGCCGAGATCTGGCTGGAGCACCAGCGCCGCGACGCCTACTGGAAGCAGGGCTCCGTGATCGAGGACCACTCGGCGATCACCGCTGCGGTCTATGCCGTCGGCGGGTGGCAGGACGGCTACACGAATGCCGTACCGCGGCTGCTCGAGGGCCTCAGCTGCCCCCGCAAGGGCCTGATCGGGCCGTGGGGCCACGCCTGGCCGCAGAACGCGACGCCGCTGCCGGCGATCGGGTTCCTGCAGGAATCCCTGCGCTGGTGGGACCACTGGCTGAAGGGGATCGACAACGGCATCATGCAGGAGCCGATGCTGCGCGCATGGGTGCAGGACTCGGTGCGACCGGCGACCACGCATCACGAGCGGCCGGGGCGGTTCGTCAGCGCCGACGCCTGGCCGCCGCCGGCCTCGGTGCGCGACCTGCACATGGGAGATCGCGCGCTGCTGGACGAGCCGGGGCCGGAGGCGGAGTTCAGGATCCTGGGCCGCCAGACCTGCGGGCTGGACGGCGGTGCCTGGTGCGGCGAGGGCGCGACGGCCGACGACCCCGACGACCAGCGCGCCGAGGACGGCATGTCGCTGACGTTCGACTCGGCGCCGCTGGAACGCGACCTGCACGTGCTCGGCTTCCCGCAGGTGCGGCTGACGCTCTCGTCCGACCGGCCGCTGGCGCTGGTCTGCGTGCGCCTCTGCGAGGTGTTCCCCGACGGCGCCTCCAAGCTGGTCACGCGGCAGATCCTGAACCTCTGCCACCGCGAATCGAACGAGCATCCGTCGCCGCTGGTGCCCGGGAGCCCCGAGCAGGTCGTGGTCGAGCTCGACGCGATCGGCCAGGTGCTGGCGGCCGGAAACCGCGTGCGGCTCGCGATCTCGCCCACCTACTGGCCGTGGGCGTGGCCGTCGCCCGAGCCGGTCACGCTGACCGTCGTCGCCGGCCCCGGGCCGCTGGTCGAGCTGCCGGAGATCGACGCCGGCGCGGGAGACAGCGGCACGCCGTTCGGGCCGCCCGTGATCTCGGAGGCGCTGCCGATGGAGACGCTGGCGGAGGGGCAGACCGGTCGCACGATCATGCGGAACGTCCAGACCGGCCGCACCGACATGCGCTTCCTCTGGGATTCGGGTGGCCACGGCGTCTACCCGCACGGCATGCGCGAGCTGGCCGAGAACGAGGCCGTCTACTCGATCATGGAGGGCGATCCGCTGTCGGCCGAGGTGGCCTGCTACCAGGCGATCGAGTACCAGCGCGGCGACCACCACGTGCGGGTCGAGGCGCGGGGACGCATGACCTGCGACCGCGACAGCTTTCTGCTGGAGCACTGGCTCGTCGCCACGGAGGCCGGCCGCGAGGTGCGCTCGCGCGCCTGGTCGAAGCGGATCCCCCGCGACCTCGTGTGACGGAGCGAGCCTAACCCCTTGGCGCTCGCGCTCGAGATGGGGCTCGACCCGGTGGCCGACCGCGCGATCCGGGACCTCTGGTCGCGGCTCGAGCAGCTGGGGGTGCCCTCGTTGGCGGGCCACGTGCCGGGCATCCGCCCGCACGTGTCGCTGGCCGTCACCGACGACGCCGACGGCCTGAGGCAACACGCCCCCGGCCTCGCGCTCCGCGGCGTCGAGACCGGCATCGAGATGGCCGCCGCGTCGCTGTTCCCCGCAGATCCGCCGTTGCTGGTGCTGGCCGTCGCCCCGGCCCCTGAGCTGGTCGCCCTGCATGCGCGCGTCAGCGCGGCACTGGCGGCGGCCGGAGTCGACGTCTGGCCGCACTACCGGCCGGGCACCTGGCTTCCCCACTGCACGCTCTCGATGGGCGTGCCCGCCGACGTGCTCGCCGACGCCTTGGCCGCCTGCCTGGCATCTCCGTTGCCTGTGCTCGCCCGTCTCGGCGCGGCCGCTCTGACCGACTCCGTCACCGGCGCGACAACGCCGCTGTGACGCGGCTGACCGCCTACGTCTCGGCTCTGGTCGCGCTCGACCTGGCGCTGTTCTCGGCGATCGTGCCGCTGTTGCCGCAGCTGTCCGACCAGCTCCACCTGACGAAGGTGCAGTCGGGTCTGCTGCTCGGCGCCTACAGCGGCGCGGTGCTGGTCACCGCGGTGCCGATCGGCCACCTCGCCGACCGCTTGGGCATGCGCAACGTGAACGTGGCCGGCTCGCTGCTGGTGTGTGCCGCCACCGCGGCGTTCGCGGTGGGCAACTCCTTCGAGCTGTTATTCGCGGCCCGCGTCGCCCAGGGCGTCGGGTCGGCCGTGGCCTGGAGCGCTGGGCTGGCCTGGCTGGCGGCGCGCACCCCCGAGCACCGGCGCGGCGCCGGCATCTCGATCGCCAACGCCTCGGCCACCGGCGGGATGATCGCGGGGCCGGTGCTGGGCGGTGTCGTGGCCGGCGCCATCGGCACCCGCAGCACCTTTCTGGCGCTGGCGGCGTGCTCGCTGCTGCTGGCCCTGTGGGGGGCGTTCGAGCCGGATGCGCGCGCCCCCGCGGAGCGCGAGTCGAGCTTCCTGCCGGCGCTGCGGGCGGCGGCCGCCGAGCGGCTGATCGCGGTCAGCTTCATCCTGATCCTGCTGGTGGCGGTGATCGGCGGCACGCTGCAGGTGCTGATGCCTCTGCACCTGGGCGACGAGGGCGTGACCCAGTCCGCGTTGGGGTTCCTGTACGCGGGAGGCGCCGCGCTGGGCGCGGTCACGATCACCACCACCGGGCGGCTGGGCGACCGCATCGGCCGGCTGCCGCTGGCCCGCGCCGCCTGCCTCGCGACGGGCGGCGCGGTGGCGGTGCTGCTGCTGCCGCTGAGCACCGATCTGTTCGCGTTCATGCTGGTGGCGATCATCCCGATCCAGTCGGTGCTGTACGGCGTGGGCTACCCACTGGGCGCCGACGGGGCCGACCGGGCAGGGCTCGGGCACGGGCTGGTGCTGGGGCTGATCAACGTGATCTGGGGCGCCGGCGCAGTGGTGGGGCCGGTGCTGGGCGCCGCCGTCGCGACCCACGCAGGCGACCGCGCGGCCTACGCACTGCTGGTTGTGCTCAGCTTCGGCGCCGCGGCGGCCGTCGGCCAGGTGGCGCGCAGCATTCGAGCAGAACCGACGATCCGCTAAGCGTCGATGTCGTAGCCGGCCGCCTTCGCAGCCGCGGCCACGCAGGCCTCGTCCTGCTCGGCGGTGCCGCCGCTGGCGCCGATGCCGCCCACCAGCTGCCCGTCGCGGTACAGCGGCAGCCCGCCCGCGTAGACGACCACCCGCGGATTGGTGCTGGGGTAGCTCCAGTCCACGCCCCCGGGCTGTGTCGACTCCATGAACTCGCCGGTGCGCATGCCCCACAGCACGGCCGTGTAGGCCTTGTCCGCCGCCAGCGCGGGGGCACCCAGCGGCGTTCCGTCCATGCGCTGGGCGGCGATCAGATGGCCGCCCGCGTCGACCACCGCTGCGGCCAGCGCCAGGCCTTCTGCGGCGGCCGCCTCGCGCACGCCGGACAGCATCGCCAGGGCGCTGTCGAGCGTGGGGCTGTGTGAGGGGATCAGGTCGGCCATGGCGGCGATTCTACGCTGACGCCAGCCGCCTGTCGGCCCACCGCCGGCCGATCTCGGCCGACAGCACCAGCACCATCGACAGCGCCACCACGATCGCGCCGATCGCGATCACCTGGGGCTCGAGCGACGGCGTGCGTGTCCCCGAGTACAGGAACACCGGGTAGGTGGGGGAGCCGGGAGGCGCGATGAACGACGCGATCGCGAACTCGTCGAACGAGATCGTGAAGGTGATGATCACGCTCGCAACCAGCGCCGGCGCCAGCAGCGGCAGCGTCACCAGCATGAAGGCCCTGCTGGGGTTCGCGCCCAGGTCGCGGGCGGCCTCGACGATAGAGGGGTCCAGCGTGCGCAGCCGCGGCAGCACCACCAGCAGCGAGTAGGGCAGCGAGATCGCGATGTGCCCGACCAGCACGGCGCTCAGCGATGCCTGGTAGCCGAGCTCGTGCAGGACGATCACCATGCCGATCGCGAGCACGATGTAGGGCACCACCAGCGGCAGCAGCAGCAGCGTCGTCCACAGCGGCCGCAGGAACAGGCGCCTGCGTGCCAGCGCCACGGCCGCCATGGTGCCAAGCGCCGTTGCCGCCAAGCCGTCCAGGAGACCGATCATGGCGCTGCGCCGAAGCGCCGACGTGAGGTCGGTGTTGGCGAAGGCGGTGTGGAACCACTTGGTCGTGAAGCCGGCCCACGGCAGCGCCTGGATGTAGCTGTCCTCGAAGGAGAAGACCACAAGCACGACCAGCGGCGCGTACAGGAACAGCACCAGCAGCGTGAAGTAGCTGCTCAGCCCGACCCGGCCCAGCCTGCCGACAGCGCTGGTCACGTGGCCGCGTCCTCGAGGTCGGTGCTGAGGTAGCGCCCGAACAGCACCAGCATCACCAGCACGATCGCCACCAGCCACAGCGCCAGCACCGCGCCGTAGTTCCAGTTGGGCGTGTCCGTGAAGAAGGACTGGATCGAGTTGCCGAACATGAAGCTGCTGGGCCCGCCCACCAGGAGCGGCGTGATGAACTCACCGGTGGTGGGGATCAGCACGAACACGAAGCCCGCGATCACCCCCGGGATGCTGAGCGGGAAGGTGACGCGCAGGAATGCCGTCAGCCGCGACGCGCCGAGGTCGTGCGCGGCCTCGATCAGCGAGCGGTCCATGGTGTCCAGCACCACGAACATCGGCACCGCCACGAATGGCACCCACGAGTAGAACAGCACCAGGCCGACTGAGAACTTCGAGTAGATCAGCCAGGGGATGCCGTCGCCCCGCGTCCGCAGCCCCAGGTCCCACAGCAGCGAGTTGATCACGCCGTGGTTGTTCAGGATCACTTCCCAGGCGATCACGCGCAGCAGGTAGCTGGTGAAGAACGGCGCCAGCAACACCATCAGCAGCGCGTAGCGCCGCTTGCCGGCGACGAAGGCCAGGAAGTACGCAAGCGGGTAGGCGGCGACCACCGTGACCACCGAGACCACGATCGTGATCGTCATCGAGATCTTGAAGCGGTCCCAGAACGGGTTGGAGCCGGGCGGCAGGAAGTCCTTCCAGTTGGCCGTCGAGAACGCCGTCGGCACGCCCAGCAGGTTGGTCTTGAGGTTGACGCTGTAGAGCCCGATCAGCACGATCGGCGCGACCAGCACCGCCAGCACCCACACGGCCGGCGGCAGGATCAGCAGGCCGGAGCCGGGCCGTAGAAACGACGCCGAACGACGTGCGCGCGACCCGACGGCGCTCATGCCCTGATCAGCTGGAAGCCGTGGTCACTATGCAGCTACGACCTTCTCCCAAGCGGTCTGAACCGCGACCTCGTTCGGCTCCCAGCTCTGCAGGTGCACCTTGCTGGTGTCGGAGAGCACGTTGGGATCGCCGATCGAGAGCGACTTGGCCAGCAGCGGGTCGGTGATCTCGCTGATCTTCACGGTTGCGTCAGCGCTGCCGTAGTAGAAGTTGTTCGTCAGCGACAGGCAGGCCTGATGGTTGATGTAGGACTCCACGTACTTGTGCGCGTGGTAGTAGTTGGCCGTGTCCTTGCCGAGCATGAACCCGCAGTACCAGCCCAGCCGGCCCTGCGTCGGCTGCATGAAGTTGAACGGGATCGGCGGCTTGTGCTCGCGCCCGTACACCCACTGGTCCTGCCAGCTGTAG
>DASUHV010000337.1:0-2207 GCA_036273355.1 Gaiellales bacterium | reverse complement strand
CGATCATCTATGACCTGCGCGCCTCCTGGGCGGTGCGCGACACCGTCGCGGCGGCCGGCGGCACGGCGCTCGAGAACCGCGTCGGCCACGCGTTCATGAAAGCTCGCCTGCGCAAGGAGGAGGCGGTGTTCGCCGGCGAGGTGTCGGGGCACTACTACTTCAAGGACTTCTACTACTGCGACACCGGCATCGTGCCGGCGCTGGTGATGCTGGAGCTGATCTCGCGCAGCGGGCAGAAGCTGTCGCAGCTGCTGGCGCCGTTCCGGGAGCGGTACCACATCTCGGGCGAGATCAACTCGACCGTGGCCGACGTGCCGTTGAAGCTGCAGGAGCTGAAGGACCGGTTCGGCCCGGCGGCGGAGCGAGTGTCGCACCTGGACGGCATCTCGTTCGAGTACCCCGACTGGCACTTCAACGTACGGCCGTCGAACACGGAGCCACTGTTGCGTCTGAACCTGGAGGCGTTGTCGGCCGAGACGATGGAGCGGCGGCGGGACGAGGTGCTCGCGCTGATCACCTCCTGATGCCGGCCACCGACCGCCGACCGCCGTTCCGCTTCTCGTACCGCACGCGCGTCGGCTTCGACGAGACCGACGCCCAGGGGATCGTCTACTACGGGCGCTACATGCCCTACTTCGACCGGGCCCGGGTCGAGTACCTGCGGGAGCTGGGAGTGCTGGTGCGCGAGCCCAGCGACCCGGAGTTCGTGATGCGGGCTCAGCACGTCGAGTACCTCGCGCCGGCCAGCTTCGACGACGAGCTGGAGGTGTTCGTGCGCGTCCGGCGAATCGGCACCACCAGCCTGTCGTGGGAGTTCGAGGCCTACAAGGTGTCCGGCGGCGACCGGCTGGTGGCCGCGAACCAGACGCTGGTCTCGGTGGATCTGGCGGAGCGCCAGCCCGTGCCGGTCGAGTGGCGGCTACGCGACGCCATCGCCGGATTCGAGGCGGAGCTGGAGCTGTGAGCGCCGAGGCCTACGAGCGGTCGCTGCGCGCGATCGAGCAGGTGATCGCCGACGAGACCGAGTCCGACGAGATCCTGCGCCGCGCGGTCGACCTGTTGCACGACGGCTTCGAGAGCTACTCGTGGGTGGGCGTGTACTTCGTCGAGGGCGAGGAGCTGGCGTTGGGGCCGTGGAACGGGCCGGAGGCGACGGAGCACGTGCGCATCCCGATCGGCCAGGGCGTCTGCGGGTCGGCGGCCGCCAGCGGCCAGACCGAGGTCGTGGACGACGTCAACGCCGACTCCCGCTACCTGGCCTGCTTCGCATCGACCCGGTCGGAAATCGTGGTGCCAATCAGCTACGACGGGCTGGTCGTGGCCGAGATCGACATCGACTCCGACCGGCCGGCCGCGTTCAGCGACGGCGACCGCCGCTTCCTGGAGCGCGTGGCCGAGCTGCTCAGCCCGTACTGCCTGGTGGGCTGGGACACCGGCGGCGAGCCGTGGGAGCCATAGTCGCTACGACTCGGCCCAGGCCGCCTCGCGCACGTCGGCCGGCGCCTTCAGCCAGTAGCTCTCCCGGATCCACTCCAGCGTTGCGCTGAGGCAGTCGGAGTCCTCCACCCTGGCCGTCACCCAGCCGTAGCGTCCCACGTACTTGGCGTGCGACACGTACGGCAGCGTCAGGGCGACCTCGCGCTCCTCCCTCGTCAGCTTCATGGTGACGGTCACCGGCGGCCCATCGCCCATGATCGCGAACATGGTGCTGCCGCCGCCGACCTTGAAGACGTGCGCCTCCGGCCCCCACGGGTGGTCCTCACGGGCTGTCGGAAACGACAGCGCCAGCTCGCGGATGGCTGCTGCGTGCCGGGCGGCGCTCATCGCCCCAGTCTATCGGCGGCCTCGCGGCCGGTCGGCGGTCAGGCCCTGGTCTCGGCGTCGTGCAGCCGCTCGTCCACGATCCGCGACAGCCGGCTGGGGTCGTCGACGCCGCGGAACCGGAACTCGGAGCTGGCCTCCTCGGTGCCGGCCGTGTCCCAGTCCACGTCGCCGATGCCGAGCAGGCGCTGGAACATCGTCTGCGAGACGTTCACGTTCTGGACGCGGGTCAGCTGCGCGGAGTGCTCCTGCCGCGAGACGATGCCCGTGCGCACGTGGATGCGCGTGCTGGTCAGGCTATACCGGGTGGTGCGCAGCCGCAGCCACCCGATCACGTAGGTGCAGATCAGCGCCACCACCGTCACGCCGAAGAAGATCGCCGAGCT
>DASUHV010000336.1:0-2602 GCA_036273355.1 Gaiellales bacterium | reverse complement strand
CCCACACTTGCTTAGCCGCTTGCGCCCCCGTCGCTTCAATCGGCAATGGCGTGCGGATCAGCATGTCCGGCGCGACGAGCTCGTCGATCGTTTTGGAGATGAGCTCCATATCCCCGGTGTTGACGGCGTCACGGAGGCGCCTGAACGTGGCCTTGTTGCTTGTTTCCTGGTCTGTTGACATTTGGCTCCTCCTCGGGCCGATATGAACATTCGGATGGCTACGAAATCGAACCTGCTGGCCGGTCGCATGGGCCTTGACCCTGGTTGGCGCACATTTGGCGCCGCAGCCCGGCGGCCGGGGGCGCGGCCCCGAACAGCTGCACGGGGGCGAGGCGGCAACAGCGCCGGAGTTCATCTCGCCCACCCCCGTAGCGATGTCCAGTCGCCGACTGGCCCGAGGTGCGTCAGCTTGTCGGGGTTGACGATCGCGCTGATGCTGGTGATCTGACCGCCGGCGATCTCGAGCGCCACCACGGCGATCAGCCGCTGCTGTGCGTCCAGGTAGAGCGCGCCCGGGCCGCCGTTGACCTCGACAGGGCGCAACGACCTCCCCGGAGCGCGGGCGGCCAGGCGGGCCCAGTCGTTCAGCGTGCGCGCGACACGGCTGCGCCCGCGTAGCGACCGCGCAAGCGCCGGAACCTTGCCGCCGCCGTCGCCGGTCAGCTCCACATCATGGGCGAGCAGCGCCTCCAGCCCCGACAGGTCGCCTTGCTCGACGGCTGCAAAGAACCGTCGTGCCAGCTCGTCGCGCTGCTCGCGCGTGGTTTCGAAGCGGGGCCGACGCTGCTTGACGTGGCGTCTGGCGCGGGTGGCGAGCTGACGGACGTTGTCCTGGCTTTTGCCGATCATCTGCGCGATCTGCGCGTGGTCGAAGCCGAACACGTCGTGCAGCACCAGCACGGCTCGCTGCTCGGGCGAGAGGCTCTCCAGCAGCACCAGCATCGCCAGCGACAGCGAATCGGCCATCTCCGCGTGCCGGGCGGGATCATCGCGGCCGTCGGTGATGATCGGCTCGGGCAGCCACTCGCCCACGTATTCTTCGCGACGGACGCGCGCCGAGCGCAGCTCGTCGATCGCCAGCCGGGTGGTCACGGTGGCCACGAAGTCGCGCGGCGAGGCGATCTGCTTACCGGCCTCCAGCGCCTGATGCACGCGCAGCAGCGCTTCTTGCACCACGTCCTCGGCCTCGGAGACGCTGCCGAGCATCCGGTAGGCGATCGCGAACGCGACCGGCCGCAGCTCCTCGAGCAGCTCCTCCCGCGGACTCACGTCGCGAACCCCTGCCGCCAGCTCGGATGCGCCGGCTGCCACCCGAACTCGCGCTTGGCCTTGGCATTGGAGGCGCCGCGGATCTCGGTCATCAGCACTACGCCGGTCTCCCCGGCGAACAGCCGCCCGGCCAGCCGCGGCACCTGCATCGGCTGCTCCGCGCCCAGTATCCGTGCCAGCGCCGGCAGCCACTCCGCGACCGGCGCGGGATCGTCGTCGACGATGTTGTAGACGCCCCGGCTGCCGTGCTCGACCGCGGCGACCGTCGCCTCCGCCGCGTCGGCGACGTGGATGAACGACCACACCCCGCCGCCGACGCCGACCAGCGGGAACTTGCGCTCGCGGACCAGCTCGAACTGCTGCTCGCCCGGCGCCATCGAGGTGCCCGGCCCATAGAGCGCGCCGTAGCGTAGCACAATCCCCTCCGTCCAGTCGGCGCCCAGCACCGCCTGCTCCAGATGGCGAATCGCGGCCACCATCGCGCGCATCTCGCGCACCGGCGAGGGGTCGAGCGGGTCCTCCTCGCCCTTCACCGCCGCACCGGTTCGTGCGTACGGGAACGCGCCGTTGCTCTGTGCCACGAACCGCCGTACCCCCACCGCCTTTCCGGCCGACAGCAGGTGGTCCGTGCCCTCGGTCCGCAGCCGGTTGGTCGGCGCGAAATCGCGATCGAAATGACGCATGTCCAGCGCACCGATCGCGGTCAGCTGATGGACGATCACCTCCGGCCTCGCCCGGCCCACCGCCTCGGCGACCTGATCGGCATCCAGCGCGTCCGCGACCACCGGCACCGCGCCCAGCTCGTAGAGCATCGCCTGCTTCGACTCGCCGCGCGTCATGCCATGGACCTCATGACCCGCGGCAACCAGACGCGGCACCAGCTGCTTGCCGATCGCTCCCGTCGCACCAGCCACAAACACCCTCATCACTGGCTCCTTGATCGAGGGACCATCTACACCTTGTACGACGAGACAGCCGCCCCGGCCGTGACACCTCCGAACACCCCAGCCCGGGAAGCGGCTACCTCCCGGTTCACGGCGCTGCCGGTGCGCCCGGCCGGGGTGCGCCTGCGCCGCGCTGCCCGCGGCCAGGAGCTCGGGTAATCAAGACTCTGCACGTGCTCGAATACGTCCACGACCCGGCATATCGCCGCACGATCCATCACATGGTCAGCCGGGGCGAACGCCGCAACTCGCTGGCCCGCGACGTCTTCCACGGGCAACGCGGCCAGCTCCGCAAGCACTACCAGGTCGGGCAGACCGCCCTTGAATATCTCGCCGCCAACGGATACCCACTCGACCCCGACGACGTGGCCCGGCTTACCCCCTCGGCC
>DASUHV010000335.1:0-3566 GCA_036273355.1 Gaiellales bacterium | reverse complement strand
GAGCCCTACACCGGCACCGAGCGGGCGATCGAGCAGCGCTCGGCGCGCGGCTACTTCGCCGACATGGGTTTCACGATGCGCCGGCCCGACATCTCGTGCCACCCGGAGTCGGCGCTTCGCGACGCGCGCTCGGTGGTGGTGGCGGCGCACAGCTACGCGCGGCCAGAGCCGTCGAAGCCGGACGACCGCCCGCGCGGCCGCATGCCCCGCTACGCGCGCCGCGACGAGTACTCGGTGCTGCGTGATCGTCTGCGAGACCTCGGCGGCTGGATGCAGGAGCAGTCGCCCGGGTGCCGCTTCGTCGTGCACGTCGACAGCAACGCCCACGTCGACCGCGAGGCCGCGGTGCGCGCCGGCATCGCCGTCTACGGCAAGAACACCCTTGCCATCACCCGCCGTCACGGCTCGTGGGTGGTGCTGGGCGTGCTGATCACCGACCTCGAGCTGGAGCCGACCAGCGCCGCGCCGGAGCAGCCGGCGTGGGACGCCTGCGGGGAGTGCCGCGCCTGCATCGATGCCTGCCCGACCGACGCCATCGTCGAGGCCGGCGTGCTGGATGCGCGCAGCTGCCTGTCGTACCTGTCCCAGTCGCGGCTGCCGCAGCTGCCGTTCGCCGAGGCGTTCGAGGATCGGGTGTACGGCTGCGACATCTGCCAGGACGTGTGCCCCTGGAACCGCGGCGCCGAGCGGCGCGCCGAGACGCTGCCGCCTGATCCAGTGGACGACGTGTTCCCGCCGCTGGCCGAGTGGCTGGAGGAGTCGCCCGAACGCCTGGCGGATCGGTACCGGCGGCTCTACATCCCCGACAACGACGGCCGCCACCTGCAGCGCAACGCGCGGGTGGCGCTTCGCAACGCCGAGGTCAGCTCCGGGCGGGGGCCCGCGTGAACGACCGCTGCAGCTTCTTCGCAGCCTTCAGCACGCTCTCGCGAACGTGCGGCGGGTCGAGCACCTCGGCGTGGCCGCGGTGCTTCAGGATCTCCGGCACCAGCCAGCGCAGCGAGCCGTAGCTGACGACGGCCAGGGCCGAGCCGTCGGTCAGCATCGTCACGTCGCGCCGGCCCTCGCGCTCGTAACGGGCACGTTCCGGCGCGAACAGGACGCGGGCGGTGCCCACCTCGCCGCCCAGCTCCGGGTGCAGGTCGGCCATCTCCTCGCGCGGTTCGTAGCTCTCATCCAGCAGCTCGGCGTCGCGCACGTACGAGACCTTGAACGTGCGCCGGCCGTCCTTGCTGCGGTCGTAGGCCTCGACGTACCAGCCGCGCTGGTCACGCCGCAGCAGGTACGGCTCGATCACGCGCGTCGAGAACTCGTCGCTCGAGCGCGAGTGGTAGCCGATCCGCACCAGGCGCTGCTGGCGCACGCCCTCGTTGAGAGTGGTCACGGCCGACTCCTCGTCGCCGCCCTGCGGCTCGGGCGTGTCGGAGAGGGTGTACTGCCCGAACGCGCCGGCGATCTTGTCGCGCACGGTCTGCAGCGAGCTGTGGGCCTCGGCCGCCAGCACCGGCGCGACCACGTCCAGCGCGCGCAGGAGCGCCTTTGCCTCCAGCGGCGACAGACGCGCCGGCCGGCGGAAGGTGTCGCCGTAGAGCTCCTTGTCGACCAGAATCGAGCCGTTGTCGGTGGAGCAGTAGACGGCGTAGCAGCCGCCGCCGAAGTTGACCAGGTTGAGCAGGTCGAGGTGCTCCTGCAGCTCCTGCTGGGACAGGTGGAAGCGGTCGCGCATGTCCGCCGATGACACGGTCGCCGAGGACTCATCGCCGCAGCGCTCGAGCAGGAACGCGAGCAGCGCCTGCAGGAGGGCGAACCGCTCCGGCGCGACCGGGCCCTGCGTGCGGGAGAGTACGCCGGGGGCATCGTCGACGGCGGCGCGGCCCCGCGACGGCTTGGCCGGCTGGCTGGGGTCGCCCGTGTGCAGCGCCACCAGGCGATCGAGGTCGGACTGCACCATCGCCACCAGCTCGTCCGGCTCGAGCGGCTGCATGCGGCCCTCCATCAGCAGCACCGCCTGGGACAGCGCCTCGAGGTTGGAGTACTCGGTGGTGAGCGTGGCGCTGCCGTCCTCGTGCTCCTCGAGGTCGCCCTGGCCGCCGTACAGCCGATTCACCAGCCAGGTGTCGTCGGCCGAGACCGCCAGCCGCGCGACGCCGGCCGGCTCGCGCTCCAGCTGCCACGGCTTGCGATCGCGGTACGCGGTGACGTTGAAGTCGGCCGGGATCCGGAAGTCGCGCTCGCGCCGGGTTGCGAACTTGATCTCGCCGCGCATGCGCGAGATCCGGAACGTCTTTCGGGCCTCCGGGCCCTCCTGGCTGCAGTCGTCGCCGACCACGTACCAGACGCCGTGCAGCTCGAACAGCCCGTAGGGGTTGATGGTGCGCTCGGCGGTGGCGTTGCTGCGCGCCGTCCAGTAGGTGAAGCGGATCGTGCGCTGCTTGCTGATGGCCTGCTCCAGCTTGGCCAGCCGCTGCGAGATCTCGGGCGTGTAGACGCTGCCGAGCAGGTCGATGGTGGCCGTCTTGGGGCCGGGATCGGCCGTGTTCGCGCGACCCAGCGCCAGGTTCTGCAGCGCCAGGCGCAGCGGCTCGGCATAGGCGAACTGGCCCTCGAGCAGGTAGAAGCTGGTCTGGAGCGCCGCCAGCTCGGCGTCGGTCAGGTCGATCGGCGGCAGGAAGTAGTGCTCCTGGCGCAGGTTGTACAGCTCCTCGCCGGTGAACTCGTCGCGGCCGGACGTGATCGGCACCCCCAGGCCCTGCAGCTCGGAGCGATCGGCGTAGTAGCGGCGGGCGAACGCCTCGTCGCCCATGTTCGCGTAGCCCTCGACGTTGTTCTTCACGTCGCGGGCTGTGACCGGTCGCTGTTCCGCCATCAGGTAGGCGACGAGCGAAAGCTGGCGGATGAGCTTGTCGGAGTCGTGCGTCAAAGCAGGGATTCAGTCTACCGGTGCCGCGCCACCCAGGCCGCACGGTCGGTGACGATTCTGTCCCGATATTCCGGCAGAAACCGCCGGTATGCTCGGGGAATGATGGCGCATCTCGACCTCGACGCCTTCTTTGCCGCCGTCGAGCTGCACCGCCGGCCGGAGCTGCGGGGCACGCCGCTGGTGGTCGGAGGCGACCCGCGCGGGCGCGGTGTGGTGTCGACGGCGAGCTACGAGGCCCGCAAGTACGGCATCCGTTCGGCCATGAGCTGCGCGGAGGCGCTGCGGCGCTGCCCGCAGGCCGTGTTCGTGCGACCGGACCACGCCGCCTACCGCGAGTGGTCGCGGCGGGTCTGGGACACCGTGCGGGCGCACGCGCCCGTGGTCGAGCGGATCGGGATCGACGAGGGCTACCTGGTGCTGGCCGAGGGCGACCCGCCCGAGCAGGCCGCGATC
This sequence comes from Gaiellales bacterium, assembly GCA_036273355.1. Lineage (GTDB taxonomy): Bacteria > Actinomycetota > Thermoleophilia > Gaiellales > JAICJC01 > JAICYJ01. The sequence goes on along the minus strand of DASUHV010000335.1, from coordinate 193 downwards.
GTCCAGCAGGCGATCCGCGAGCAGGTGCGGCTGTCGTCCTCGCTGGGCGTCGGCGTGTGCAAGGTGGTGTGCAAGATCGCGTCGGACATGAAGAAGCCGGGCGGGATCACCTACGTGCCGGACGGCCTGGAGGCGGCGTTCCTGGCGCCGCTGGAGGTGCGGCGGCTGCCGGGGGTGGGGCCGAAGAGCGAGC
>DASUHV010000334.1:0-5236 GCA_036273355.1 Gaiellales bacterium | reverse complement strand
CCTGCAGCGCCACGGACGCCTCCTCGGCGCGCTCGGCCAGCGCCAGCATGACGACGGCATCGCGCACCAGCCTGCGGTCGTGCACCGGCGACAGGTCCGCGCCCAGCGCAAGGTAGCTGTGCTCACCGTCCGCCTCGAACGCGATCAGATAGACGCGTGCCGACAGCCCCGGCTCGCTGGCCATCACCGCCGCCACCTGCTCGCCGTCGCCGGCCAGGCTCTGGGCGGCGTCACGGGCAGCCTCCAGCTCCAGCTCCAGGCTCATGCCGCAGGCGTCTCCGCCGGCTGCACCGCGAGGCGCATCTCCAGCGCGACCAGTGCGGCGGCCGCGAGCGCCGCCCACGCCAGGGCCGGCACGAGCAGCGCGGCCGAGATCAGGGCGCCGGCGATGCCAAAGAAGATGATGCCCATCTCATTCGTGGTGACGGAGGCGACGTCGTCGGGGCGGCAGCGCACGTGGCAGACAAGGCCGACCACGTAGGCCACCGCGAGCGGTGTCAGCTTCGGCTCGGCCACGGCGGCGCCGGCCGCCGACGCGAGCGCCACGGAGCCCCAGCCGATCGCGTAGAGGCGGCCGCGGCGCAGGCCCAGCAGCACGATGGTGGTGGTCTTGGTGGGGGTGGCCGAGCGGTCGGCCTCGTAGTCGAGGTAGTGGTGCACCATCAGCATGCCGACGGCGTAGGCGGCAACCGCCAGGGCCGCCACGGCCACCGTCGCGTCGATCCTGCCGCCCTGCAGCACGGCGGCGCCGGTCACGCACAGCCACAGGCAGATGCATGCGATCGCCTCGCCCAGGAACGGGCGGTAGGCCGCGCGCACCGGCGGCAGGGTGTAGAGCACCGCGCCGGCCACGCCGGCCAGGCCGAACGGCAGCATCACCAGGCCGCGCGAGGCGACCAGGGCCAGGCCCAGCACGGTGGTGGCGACGAAGGCGACCGCGAACAGCAGCTTCAGCGCGCGCGGCGTCAGCAGCCCCGCCACCAGCACCTTGCTGCCGCCGGAGATGACGCGCGGCGAGTCGTGACGGTCGGTGCCCGAGCGCCAGTCCTCGATCTCGTTGAGCGTGTGCGCGAGGACGCCCTGGATCAGCACGCCCAGCGCCACAGCTCCCAGGTAGTACCAGCCCTCGACGTCCGATCCGCCGCCCAGAGCGGTGCCGAGGGTGATGGCGGAGAAGCTCCAGAGCAGCACCGGAATCACCCGCAACTCGAGCCACAGACCGCGTGCGACGGCGCCCATGCAGGCCACGATACCAGCGTCCAGCCCCGCAAGATTGGTACGTCCGACCCCGTTCGTACCATCACCCGATGACCGCAGCCGACGTGATTGAGGTGCAGCCCGGGACGTCCGCCGAGGTGGAGGCGTGGAGGCTGCACGTGCTGCTGCAGGCCGGCTATCCCCTGAACGTGGCCGAGCGCATCGCGCTGGCCGACGCCGACCTGCACGTGGCCGTGGACATGCTCGAGCACGGGTGCGCGCCGCAGGTGGCCGTGCGCATCCTCACCTGACCGGCGCGAACTGCCGTTCTGGGGCGATACTGCCGCCATGAGCGCGAAGCCCCAGCCCGTGCAGTACGGCGATCGCCAGGTCTACTCCGTGGCCGGGTTCAACCACGGCGTGGGTGGCTGGCTGCAGCGCCTGCCCGAGGTGTGGATTGACGGCGAGGTGGCCGAGATGAAGCAGCAGAGTGGCTGGACCTACGCCTACCTGACGCTGAAGGACCCGGGCGACGGCGCGTCGCTGCAGGCGCTGGTGCCGCGCTATCGGCTGGAGGCGATCCAGCCGCCGCTGCGGCCGGGAGACCGGGTGCACGCGCGGGGGCGTGCGGAGCTGTATGCCAAGCGGGGCGAGCTGCGGCTGCGGGTGAGCGCGATCGAGCCCTTCGGGCTGGGCCTGGTGCTGCGGCAGATCGAGGAGCTGAAGCGCCGCCTGGGCGAGGAGGGGCTGTTCGCACCGGAACGGAAACGGCCGCTGCCGCTGCTGCCGCGGGTGGTCGGGGTGATCTGCGGGCGTGACGCAGCGGCCAAGCGCGACGTGATCGAGACCGCCGAGGTGCGCTACCCGCCGGCGCGGTTCCGGGTGGCGGAGGCCGCCGTGCAGGGGCCGGGAGCGGTGCCGCAGATCCTGGCGGCGCTGGAGCGGCTCGACAGGGACGACGAGGTGGACGTGATCGTGCTGGCGCGCGGCGGCGGCAGCTTCGAGGACCTGCTGCCCTTCTCGGACGAGCGATTGGTGCGGGCGGTGGCGCAGTGCCGGACGCCGGTGGTGTCGGCGATCGGGCACGAGCAGGACACGCCGATCGTCGACCACGTGGCCGACGTGCGGGCGGGCACGCCCAGCCTGGCGGCACGGCTGGTGGTGCCCGACTACGCGGCGATCACCGCCGATCTGGACGATCTGGCCGCGCGCGCCGGACGGGCGCTGCAGACGCGCACCCACCGCTGCCGGGAGTCGCTGGCGATGCTGGTGTCGCGGCCGGCCTTCGCCGACCCGCGCAGCTGGATCACCGTGCGGCGGGAATCGCTGCTGCGGGTGCGCGACGGCCTCGACCGCTGGCCCGGCGGCCGCCTCGAGCGGGAGCGGGTGCGGGTCGGCCACGCCTTCGACCGCCTGCGGCTGCTGGGGCCGGCTGCGACGCTCGACCGCGGGTATGCGATCGTGCAGGATGCGGCGGGCACGGTGGTGACGGCGGCGGACGCGGTCACGGCAGGCCAGCGGATCGGGGTGCGGCTGTCGCAGGGCCGGATCGCCGCCACGGTCGAGGAGGTGACGGAGTGAGCGACGAGATGACCTTCGAGCAGGCGCGGGCGGAGCTGGAGCAGATCGTGCGGCGGCTGGAGGACGGGCAGATCTCGCTGGACGAGTCGCTGAAGCTGTGGGAGCGTGGCGAGCAGCTGCACGCGCTGTGCCTGGCCCGGCTGAACCAGGCCGAGCAGCGGGTGGGTGAGCTGCTGGAGCGGCTGGGGCGTTCGGAGCCCAGGGAGGAGTAGCGAGTCAGCCGGGGACGGTCTCAAGCCACGCCCGCACGGACTTCGCGGAGCGCAGGCGCAGGATCCGCTTACCCGCGCACTCGGGCGACGCGAACAGCTCGGGGAGCGAGCGGTCGTATGTGCGGTGCTGCGTGATCGACCACCCGAGCAGCGACTCGCGACCCCAGAACAGGCCGCCCAGCGTCTCGCGGTTGCCGTTCCAGAGCTCGGTGCGGCGCAGCACCCGGCCGAGGGAGCGGCGGGTCGTGCGCAGCATCGACACGTGCAGCGGCAGGTCGAGCCAGATCAGCGTGTCGGCCGCCTCGGGCACCATGGTTCCGAGCTTGCGCTGGTAGCCGCCGTCGACCACCCAGCCTTCGCCGGCGACGACGGCCGCCACGTCGGCGCGGAACTGCTCGAGGTCCGGCTCGGCCCAGTCCGGGCCGTGGTGCATGGCGTCCAGCTCGACGTGCGGAACGCCCAGCCGACGGGCCAGCTCGGCCGCGAGCGTGGTCTTGCCCGACCCGCTGATCCCGATCACCCACACGCGCCGCATGCGCCAAATCTATGCCACGGCCGGCATCGGGCGGTCAGCCGGTCACGTCGAGCAGCGTCTCGACGCCGCGGCGCTCGAGCCCGCGGGCCACGATCAGCCGCTGGATCTCGCTGGTGCCCTCCCAGATGCGGTCGACCCGCAGCTCGCGCAGGAACCGCTCGGCCGTGTTCGTCCGCATGTAGCCGCGGCCGCCGAATGCCTGCACCGCGCGGTCGGCGCAGCGGTGGGCTGCCTCGCTGGCGAACAGCTTGGCCGCGCTGGCCCGGTGGTGCACCAGCTTGCGGTCGGCGGCGGAGTCGTCGGCCATGCAGGCAACGTGGTAGACCAGCAGCCGCGCCGCCAGGCAGTCCGAGGCCGAGTCGGCCAGCGGGAAGCTGACGCCCTGGAAGTCGAAGATGCGGGAGCCGAACTGCTGTCGCTGGATCGTCCAGTCCACCGTCTCGGCCAGCAGCCGCCGCATGGCGCCCACGCAGCGGGCGCCGATGTGGATCCGCTCCTCCACGAACCACTCGTTCTGCAGCTGGTCGCCCTTGCCCACCAGCTGCGGCCCGCCCAGCACCGCGTCCGCGGGCAGGTCGCAGTCGAACCGGATGGTGGGGTGCCCGTGCGGGTAGTTGTGGGTGAAGGGCGGATCGTCCACCACCTCGATCCCGGGAGTGTCGCGGTCGACCAGAAACAGCGTCGGCAGCCGCTCACCGTCGCGCAGCACGTTCACCATCACGATGAAGTAGTCGGCCACGTCGCCGGTGGTGACGAACCACTTCTCGGTGCTCAGGTGCCAGCCGCCGGCCGTCTCGACCGCCGTGCCGGCGATCGCGCCCGAGTCCGACCCGGCGCCGCCCTCGGTGACCGCGTACGCGTCGGCGCGCTCGCCGCGCAGCGTCGGGCGCAGGTACCGCTCGATCTGCTCGGGCGTCCCGCTGGACAGCACGTTGTAGCCGCCCGCCATGTTCCACCAGATCGCATTGGTGTTGCGGCCCAGCTCCTCCTGCACCAGCACCTGCTCGACGTTGTCCCAGCCGCGCCCGCCCAGCTCCACCGCGTGGTTGCCCGAGTCGAGCCCGCGCTCGCGGGCCTGGTCGCGGACGTGGCGGCGGTCCGCCTCCGGCAGCCGCCCGCCGGCCAGCTCCGCCGTCAGCTCCAGCGGGATCAGCACCTCGTCCACGAAGGCGGCCGCGCGGGCTCGCAGCTCACGCTGCCCGGGGGTCAGTGCGAAGTCCACAGCAGCTCCTCCAGTCGACGCCGCTCGGGCGCGTCGTGCGCCTCGTCGTCACGCAGCGCCGGCGCCAGCAGGTACTGCTCGCGTAGCACCGCCGCCAGCCGCTCCGCCGACGCCGCCTGCTCGCCGGCCACCTCGGCCGACTCCAGCCGCGCCCGGCAGTCGCGCAGGTACTCGAACCAGTCCTGCATGTCGCCGTCGTGGATCAGCCGCTCGATCCTGCCCGCCTCGACGTCGGCGTCGCCCGCGTCGAGGGCGGCCAGCAGCGACGGCACCTCGCGCTCGATCTCGGGCGTCAGGAACAGCCAGCGGTCATCGCCGCGGATGATTCTCACGGCTCGTCGATGCCCGGGACGGCCTGCCGCAGCAGGTCGTGGAACGCCAGCACGCCGTTTTCGTTGCGGTTCAGCACCCCGCGCTCATACGTCCGCGACTCGAGGCCCAGCTGCACCATGTCGCACAGCTCCACGTCCTCGGCCATCACCTTGGTGT
>DASUHV010000333.1:0-8712 GCA_036273355.1 Gaiellales bacterium | reverse complement strand
CCAGCTCCAGTCCGATCCCCCCTGAAGCACCGGTCACGAGCGCGATCACGCGCCAAGCTTATGCGATTGTGGCGTTCCGCACGGCGGCGCGCATGATCTCGATCGGCGGCTCCGTGCCCGTGAACAGCCGGAACGCCAGCGTCCCCTGCCCCACCAGCACCTCGAGGCCGTCCACCGCACGCGCGCCGCGTTCCCGCGCGGCCGCGATCAGGCCCGTCTCGGCGCCGTCTCCGCGGTAGGCCAGATCGCAGACGACGCGGCCGTCCAGCAGCCCCGCGTCGAGCGGCAGCCGGTCCGCCTCCCCGGCGTGCCCGAGCGGTGTCGCGTTCACGATCAGCTCGGGCGCGTCGCCGACCGGCCAGTCGGTCGCCGTCGCCCCCAGCTCCCATGCCAGCTGCTCGGCCGCCTCCCGCCGCCGCGCCGACACCGTCACCGCCACGCCGGCACCGGCCAGCGCCGCCACCGCCGCCCGCGCCGCGCCGCCCGCGCCCAGCACCAGCGCACCCGGCCCGGGCAGGTCCCCGATCGCGTCCAGCATGCCCTGGCCGTCGGTGGTCTCGCCGCGCAGCCTGCCGCCGTCCAGCATCAGCACCGTGTTGGCCGAGTCCGCCCGGCGCGCCTCGGGCGACAGCTCATCGCAGATCGCCGCGGTCGCCTGCTTGTGGGGGATCGTCACGTTCAGCCCCGCGAACCCCAGGGCCGCCGCGCCGCGCAGCGCCTGCTCCAGCCGCGCCGGTTCGACCGGCATCGCCACGTAGGCCCAGTCCATGCCCAGCGCGGCGTAGGCCGCGTTGTGCATCTGCGGCGAGCGGGAGTGCTCCACCGGCCATCCGATCACGCCCGCCAGCCGCGTGCCGCCACCGATCCGTCGCTCACCCGCCATGGTTCAGGAAGTCCTGGTAGTTGTTGGTGAAGTAGTGGCTGCCGTCGGGCTTCGCCACGTAGTAGAGGTAGTCGACGTGCGCGGGGTGCGCGGCCGCCTCGAGCGACTTCAGCCCCGGGTTGCAGATCGGCGTCGGCGGCAGTCCGTGCCGCACGCGCGTGTTGTAGGGCGTGTTGGCCGCCAGCTCGCTGTCGGTCAGCTGGTGCGTCCAGGAGCCGTACTCGTAGAGCAGCGTGGCGTCGATGCCGAGCGTCATCCCCAGGTGCAGCCGGTTGTAGATGACGGCCGCGATCAGCGCCCGGTCCTTGTCCACCCGCGCCTCACGCTCGATCATCGAGGCGATCGTGAGCACGTCGTAGTTGGTCAGGTTCTTCGACCGCGCGTAGCTCATGTTCACCTGCGAGAACTCCTGCTGGAAGGCGCCCTCCTGCTGGGCGATCAGCGTGGCGGGGCGCTCGTGCGGCCGCACGGGGTAGGTGGCCGGGAACAGGAACCCCTCCATGCTGCGGGGGTGCCCGAACCCGGCCGGCGGCGTCGCGCGGGCGAGCGCGTGGTTGTACGCGGCCGTCGACATGCCGACCGTGGGCACCCGCGCCGCGATCTCGCTGTTTCGGAACCCCTCCGGCACCACCAGCTTGGTCAGCCGCACCTGGACGGCGCCGTTGTCAAGGGCGTGAATGATCACGTCGTAGTCGGTGCCCGCCCGGAACTGGTAGCGGCCCGCCTTGAACGACGAGCCCTGACCCTGCTCCTTCGCGTAGTTCCGGAAGCGGCCGCCGTCGCTGACGACGCCGTCCTGCTGCAGGATGCTGCCGATGCCCCCGGCATCGGTGCCGCTCGGGATCACGACCGTGATCATGGGACCATGCGGGTCCGCCGCCGGCTTCGAAGAGTCGGGCAGGACGCGGCTCACGCCCTCGTAGGCGAGCAGGATGGCCGCCACCAGGACGGCCAGTGCGATCAGCCGGCGAGCCGTGTCAGGTACCCCTCGAGCAGGTGAGCTGCGGCCAGCGCATCGTCTCCGTGCTTCGAGCCGGCGGTGCGCCCCGCCAGCGTCGTGGTGAAGCGCTCGTCGTACGTCTCGACGGGAACCGGGCAGCGACCTCGCAGCCGCTCCACGAACGCCAGCGTCTCGCGCGCCTGCTCGCCCTGCTCGCCCCGCAGGGTCAGCGGCAGCCCCACCACCACCAGCTCCGGCCGTTCTTCGGCGATCCGATCCAGCAGCGCCCGCATGCCGGCCGCGGTCCCGGCCTTCTGCACCACCGTCAGCGGCCGCGCCAGCGTGCCGGTGGAGTCACTCACCGCAACGCCGGTGCGGGCTCGGCCGTAGTCGAGCGCGAGCACCTTCATCCGGGTGAGCTGAGCCGCTCTCGGATCGCCGTCTCGGCGGCCGCGATTGCGGTCGCCAGCTGGGCCGGATCCTTGCCGCCGGCCCGGGCCATGGTGGGACGGCCACCGCCGCCGCCGCCCACGATCGGCGCGATCTCCCGGATCAGGTCGACAGCCGAGAGACCGCGGTCGACGACCGGCTGGTCGAGCGCCACGACCAGGTGCACCTTGCCCTCGGTCGAGCTGCCCAGCACCACCGCCGCCGGGGCAAGACGCGCCTTCACGCGGTCGGAGATGGCCAGCAGCGTGTCGGCGTCGATGTCATCGACCACCGCCGCGACGAACCGGACGCCATCCTGCTCGGACGCCGACTCGACCAGGCCGGCCTCGCGGCCATTCCCGCCGCCGGAGGCCGGTGCGCTGCCGTCACGGGCCGACTTCCTGAGCTCCGCGCGCAGCCCGGCGGCCTCGTGCTCGGCCTCGTCGAGCTGGTCGGCACGATCGCGCAGGTACTCGAACGCGGCCTGCGATGTGATCGCCTCGATCCGCCGCACGCCCTGCGAGGAGCTGGCCTCGCGCAGGATCACAAAGGGTCCGATCTCGGCCGTCGATCGGACGTGGGTGCCACCGCACAGCTCGCGTGACACGTCCGGCACCTCGACCACGCGCACCTGGTCGCCGTACTTCTCGCCGAACAGCATCATGGCGCCGAGCTGCTGGGCATGCTCCTTCTCGGTCACGAAGGTGTGCACGGGCCGGTTCTCGAAGACGTGGCGGTTCACGATCGCCTCCACCTGCCGCACCTGGGCCGGCGTGAGCGGGGCGTCGTGGCGGAAGTCGAAGCGCAGCTTGTCGGGACCCACGTAGGAGCCGGCCTGCGTGACGTGGTCGCCGAGCACCTCACGCAGCGCCGCGTGCAGCAGGTGCGTCGCCGTGTGGTTGGCCATCGTCGGGCGCCGCGCCTCGCCCAGCACGTGCGCGCGCACGCGCTCGCCGGGAGCGATTGTGCCGTGCTCGAGGCGGGCAACGATCTGCTGGTCCGAGTCCTGCCGGATCACCTGCTCGACCACCGCCCGCCCGTTGTCTGACTCGATAACGCCCTGGTCGGAGACCTGGCCGCCGCCGGCCGCGTAGAACGGCGACTCGCGGAGCTTCAGCCGCAGCAGGCCGTCGCCCTCGTCGACCAGCGCGCCCACCTGCGTGCGAACGTCCAGCTGCTCGTAGCCGACGAACTCGGTCGTGAAGCCGGCGTCCAGCTCGGACGCGCCGTAGCCGACGGCGGACGTGCTGGCGCGCGCCCGCTCGCGCTGCTCCTCCATCAGGCGCGCGAAGCCGGTCTCGTCGACCGTGACGCCGTGCTCGGCGGCGATCTCGGCGGTCAGCTCGAACGGGAAGCCATAGGTGTCGTGCAGCTTGAACGCGTCGGCCGCCTCGATCTGCGCGCCCGAGCGCTCCAGCACCTCGAGCAGCAGCTGCTGGCCGTTCTGAAGGGTCTGCGCGAACCGCCGCTCCTCGGCCGCGAGCAGCGCCGCGACCGAGGTGCGGTACTCGGCCAGCTCGGGATAGACGTCGCCGAGCAGGCCCACCACGACGCCGTGCAGGCGCTCCGTGACCGGGCCCTCGATGCCGATCCGCTGGGCATGCAGGAGCGCGCGGCGGATGATCCGGCGCAGCACGTAGCCGCGGCCCTCGTTGGACGGCTCGATGCCGTCGCTGGCCAGGAACGACATCGCGCGGGCGTGGTCGGCCAGCACGCGCAGCGACTTGGTCTGCGCCTCGTTCGCGCCGTAGCGCGCGCCCGACCACTCCTCGATCTCGCGGATCACGTCGCCGAAGGCGTCGGTCTCGTAGACGGAGTGCACGCCCGCGATCAGCGCGGCCACGCGCTCGAGGCCGCAGCCGGTGTCGACGCTGGGCGCGGGCAGCGGCTCCAGGGCGCCGCCCTCGAGCATGTTGTACTGCAGGAACACCAGGTTCCAGTACTCGAGGAAGCGGTCGCACTCGCAGCCGGGCCCGCACTCTGGGCGCGCGCAGCCGTGCTCCGGCCCGCGGTCGAAGTACAGCTCGGAACAGGGGCCGCAGGGCCCGGTCGGCCCCGCCTGCCAGAAGTTATCGCCGCCCAGGCGCACGATCCGCTCGCCGGGCACGCCTGTGTGGGCCATCCACAGCGCGATCGCCTCCTCGTCGGGATCGACCCGCTCGTCGCCCTCGTAGACGCTGGCCCAGATCCGGCTGGGGTCGAGCGCGAAGCCGTCCTCGCGGATGGACAGGTCCCAGGCGCACTCGATCGCGTACTGCTTGAAGTACTCGCCGAACGAGAAGTTGCCCATCATCTCGAAGAAGGTGAGGTGCCGGGCGGTGTTCCCGACCTCGTCGATGTCGCCCGTGCGGAAGCACTTCTGGACGCTGGTGGCGCGCGGCGCCGGCGGCTGCTCGATGCCCAGGAAGTAGCGCTTCAGCGGCTGCATGCCGGCCGTCGTGATCAGCACAGACGTATCCCAGCTCGGTGGGACGAGCGAGCCGCTGGGCAGCTGGACGTGGCCGCGGGCCGTGAAGTAGTCCAGGTACCGCCGTCTGATCTCGTGCGTGCGCATCGGGGCATTCTACCGGCGGGGCGGCCGGCGACCTGTACCACAAAGCGGTGATGGCGGCGGCCTGTGCGCTGCCGGACAATCCCGTCACGTGGACACGTCGCTCCCCGCGTCCGGCTCCGATCGACCGATCCGTGTGCTGATCGCAGACGATCATGTCGGGCTGCGCGCCATGATCGCCGATGCGCTGCGATCCAACGGCTATGACGTTGACGAGGTTGGCAACGGCGGCCTGGCGCTCGAAGCCATCCGGCGCGGCGACCACCCGGTGGCGATCATCGATGTGCGGATGCCCGTGATGGATGGGCTCGCCGTGGCGGCCCGTGTGCGCAAGGAGGGGCTGGCCTGCCGGGTGATCGTGATCTCGGTGGTGGACGACCCGGAGACGCGCCGGAGGGTGGCCGACCTGGGCGCGGCGTTCCACCGCAAGCCGTTCCGGCTGGCCGACCTGCTGGCCGATGTGCAGGACGCCGGTACCGTCCCGCAGGCGCTACCCTGAGAGCATGCACGAGGACGACACCCTTAGCCGGTTCGAGCACTCCGAGCCCTTCACCGGGCGCATCGAGCCGCTCGACGCGTACGTGCTGGTGGAGCCGGTGGACGACGAGACCGAGACCAACGCCGGCCTGATCATCCCCGCGTCGGCCGAGTCGGCCTGCATCGCCGGAATCGTGGTGGCCGCCGGAGACGACGCGTCGGGCATCGCTCCCGGCGACAAGGTGCTCTACCCGCGCGGCGCCGGGTTCGAGATCCGCATCGGCGGCCAGCCGAAGCGGCTGCTCGACCGGCAAGAGCTGATCGCGCGCCTGTACGACTAGCGAACAAGGGTCTGGCTTCGGCCTGACCCTGCAGAAGCGCCCCGGCGCTTCAGTTCGCCGAAGCGTTGCCGCGCGCGTCGGCGATGTCGTCGTCGATCTCCTGGGACCGCCGCTCGGCCGCGCTCCTACCCTCCTCGGCAGCCTCGCGCAGGTCGTCGGGGATCGTGCGCAGGTCGGCGAACAGCTTGCCCGGCATCTCCGCCAGCACCTCGCCCAGCGGCCGGCCCTCGTCCTCGGCGATCCGCTTGGCGCGGTCGTATGCGAGCACCGCCGCCCCGGCCGCGGCCAGCCCCAGCATGCCCGCCAGCTTGCTCACACGACGCCGCCGCGCTGGCCGCGCTTGCCGCGGAAGCTCTGGAAGGCCTGGGAGATCCCGGCCGAGACACCCGACACGGCCCTCGCCGGCGTGCCCAGCACCGAGTTGATCGTGCGGACGCTGGAGTCGAGCGAGTCAGCCGCGTCCACCGCGCTGTCGGTGATGTGCCCGACCTTCTCCAGCTCGTCGTTGACGTGGTCGATCGTGGTCGATGCCTTGCCCAGCATCGGCACGACCTCGCCCATCGTCTGCTTGAGGCTGGTGTCGGCGGTGCTGAACAGGCCGCCCAGGCGCACGAGCGCGTACGTGATCCCGACCCCGGTCAGGATCAGGAAGATTGCGAGCGCGATGCGCCAGGCATCAGAAGCGTCCATCGCCGCCCATATTACCCGGCTATCACTCCGCCGCCCACGATCACGTCTCCGTCGTAGAGGACGGCGGCCTGACCGGGCGCGACGCCGTACGCCGGCTCGTCCAGCTCGAGCTCCAGCCCGCCCTCCACCTCACGCACCGTGGCCGGCAACGCCGGCGACCGGTACCGCAGCTTCGCCTGCACCCTGCCCACGGGCAGCACCATCGTCCCGGGCCGCACCGTGACGGTGCTCCGTGCCAGAGCCCGCAGGGGCCCTGCCACGACGCGACCGCGGGCCGGGTCGACCTCCAGCACGAACAGCGCCTCGCCGCCGCCGACGCCAAGCCCCTTGCGCTGGCCGGGCGTGAACCGGTGCACCCCGTCGTGGCGACCGATCACGCGGCCGTCGGCCGTGACCACCTCTCCCCGGCGCCCGGCGCCGCCGTGGCGCTCGAGGAAGCGCCGGTGGTCGCCCCCGCCCACGAAGCAGACCTCCTGGCTCTCGCGCCGGCCGGCCGCGGCCAGCCCGGCGGCATGCGCCTGCTCGCGCGTCTCGGTCTTTCGCTGGTCGCCCAGCGGGAACCAGGTGCGCGACAGGATCTGCTCGGGCACGCGGGCCAGCATGTAGGACTGGTCCTTGTCCGGGTCGGCGCCGCGCGCCAGCACCGTGTGCCCACCTCGCTCCACGATCCGGGCGTAGTGGCCGGTTGCCAGCCTGGGCGCGCCCACCCGGTCGGCGAAGGCGGCCAGGGCGTCGAACCGGAAGCTGCCGTTGCAGCGCATGCACGGGTTGGGCGTGCTGCCCGCGGCGTGGCCGCGCACGTAGTCATCCACCACCTGTGAGCGGAAGCGGTCGCGCAGATCGAGCGTGACATGGGGCACGCCGGCCGCGTGGCAGGCGCTGCGGGCGGCTCGCACCGACTGCGGCGAGCAGCATGCCCGGTCCGAGTCCGGAGCGTCGGTGTCGATCCAGAGCCGCAGGGTCACGCCGACAGGCTGCAGTCCTGACTCCAGCGCCTTCAGCAAGGCGACGGCGCTGTCCACCCCGCCGGACATGGCGACGGCCACGCGGTCGGCGCGCACCGGCATCCGCTCGCGGTCGAGCGCCCGCGCGATCGCCGCGTGCAGCGCGTCGGCGGCCAGGGCCACGCATTCGCGGTTGTGTGGATCCGGCCGCAGCTCGCTCTCCAGCTCGCCTGCGCCGATGGTCGCGGCGCCCAGCAGGTCGCGCCCCTCGGCGAGCCGGCAAGCAAGCGAGGCCGCGGCGGTCGCGTGGGGGCAGGCGAAGCTGCGGTGCCGGGCCCGCACCACCAGACCGTCGGTCACGGCCAGCTCGATCCGGACGGCGTCGCCGCAGCTCGGGTCGCCCGCCTCGCCCCAGGCGGCGCCGGGGCCGGCCGATCCGGCCCGGGTCAGGTCGAGCGATGCGGCGATCACGGACGGGTGGTACATGGCGGCAGCCTAGATGGTTCCTAGAGCAGCGCGCCGGCGCGGAGCCGCTCGACGCACTCGCCGACGGCGGCCGCGAACGCGTCCACCTCCGCCTCGGTGGTGTCGATGCCGATCGAGACGCGGATCACGCTACGCGCCTGATCCGGCGTCATCCCCTGCGCCAGCAGCACGTGGCTGGGCTCGCTCTCACCGCTCGCGCAGGCGCTGCCGGCGGCGACGGCGAAGCCCGCCTGGTCGAGCGACAGCACGAGCAGGTCCGAGCGGATGCCGTCGGCCAGCAGCAGCGAGTGGCCGGGCAAGCGGTCGGCGTCCGCTGACACCGGGGTGAGGTCTCCGCCGACCCGCTGTTCGAGCCGGTCGCGGAGCGCGCGGCGGCGGTCGCTGCGGCCCCGCACCGCCTCAAGCGCGGCCGCGAACCCGACCACGCCGGCCACGTTCTCGGTGCCGCTTCGCGAGCCCCCCTCCTGGCCGCCGCCCCAGATCAGCGGACGCAGGCGCGTGGGGTCGCGCGCGATCAGCGCGCCCACACCCTTTGGACCGTGCATCTTGTGCGCCGCCAGCGCCATCGTCTCGGCGCCCGAATCCGCGAAGTCCACCGGCAGCGACGCCGCCGCCTGCACCGCGTCGGTGTGCAGCGGCACGCCCCGCTGGGCGCAGATCGCCGCCAGCTCGGCGACCGGCTGCACAACGCCGGTGACGTTGTTCGCCCACATCACCGCCGCCATCCGGTCACCCGCTCGCACCGCCCGGTCGAACGCGTCCAGGTCGACCACACCGAACGAATCGACCCCCACCCAGGCAACTTCGAAGCCCTGCCGCTCCAGCTCCCGGGCAGGCTCCCTGACGGCGGGATGCTCGATCGCGCTCACCACGATCCGCCCCAGCGGACGGCCGGTGAGGCCGAACACGGCCTGGTTGTCGGCCTCGCTGCCGCCGGACGTGAACACCACCTGCGCCGGCGCGCAGCCCAG
>DASUHV010000332.1:0-12488 GCA_036273355.1 Gaiellales bacterium | reverse complement strand
GCCTGGTCGAGGTGGACGGGCAGCCGACCGTGCGCGCCTGCATGACGCCGGTCGAGCAGGGCATGGACGTGAAGCACCTGAACGCGTGGCCCTCGCTGCAGCGCGACTTCCTGCACCGGGTGGGGCGACTCACGCCCAGCTTCGGCATGCAGGTGGGCTTCTACAACAAGACCTTCATCCACCCGCGCCGGGCCTGGCCGCTCTACGAGAAGATCCTGCGCAACGCCGCCGGCCTCGGCAAGATCGACCCCGACCATCGCCGCACCGAGCGCTTCGACAAGGTGCACCGCCACGTCGACGTGCTGGTAATCGGCGGCGGCGAGGCCGGTCTGGAGGCGGCGGCCGAGGCGGCCGAGCAGGGCAGGCACGTGGCGCTGGTCGAGGAGGGCCTTGCTCTGGGCGGACAGCTGGCCTGGGGCGGTCCCCGCAGCAACGGACGCCTGACGGCGCTGATCGACCGGGTGAACGCGGCCGGCGTCGAGATCCTGCAGCCGGCCTACGCCGGCGGCGTCTACGAGGGCCTGCTGGTGCCGGTCTACCAGGGCCGCACGATGCACCGCTTCCGCCCGGCCGAGCTGGTGATCGCCACCGGCTCGATCGAGCAGCCGCTGGTGTTCGGCAACAACGACCTGCCGGGCGTGATGCTGGCCAGCGGGGCACGGCGGCTGGTCAACCAGTTCCGGCTGATGCCGTGGGAGCAGGCCGTGGTGCTGACCTCGAGCGACGAGGGCCTCGCGGCCGCGCTCGACCTGGCCGACGGCGGCGTGAACGTGCTGGCCGTGGCCGACTCGCGGCGCGACGCCGACGGCAGCGCCATCGAGGACGCCGGCATCGAGTACCTGGCCGGCTACCAGCCGTGGCAGGCGAAGGGGTCAACGGCGGTCACCGGCGTGGTCGTCACGCGCGACGGCGAGCACCGCACCCTGGCCTGCGACCTGCTGGTCATGTCGGGCGGTAGCGTCGGCCAGACGGCGCTCGTCAGCCAGGGCGGCGGCGGCATCCGCTACGACCGCGACCAGCGCCGCTACGTGCCCGACGCGCTGCCCGCGGGCATGCGCGTCGTGGGTGCTGCGGCCGGCGCGGCCGCGGCCGCCGGGGCTGTGCCCGCGCAGGCGCCCAAGAAGACCGGCTGCAAGCAGGTCGTCTGCTTCTGCGAGGACGTCACCACCAAGGACATCGCGCTGTCGCTGGACGAGGGCTTCAGCTCGCTGGAGCTGTCCAAGCGCTACACGACCGTGACCATGGGCCCCTGCCAGGGCCGCATGTGCCACCGCAACTCCGGGCTCGTGATCGCCGACCAGCTGGGCCTCGACCCCGACTCCGAGCGGGTCGGCGTCACCACCTCGCGGCCTCCGCACAACCCCACCAGCTTCTCGCTGCTGGCGGCCCGCGGCTACGAGCCGGTGAAGCGCACGTCCACGCACCACTGGCACGCCGAGCACGGCGGCAAGATGCTGTGGGCCGGCGACTGGAAGCGCCCCTACGACTACGGCGACGGCGACAGCGAGGTGGACGCGGTGCACGAGTCGCTGGGGCTGATCGACGTGTCCACGCTGGGCAAGCTGATCGTGCGCGGGCCCGACGCCGCCGCCTTCCTGGAACGGCTCTACCCGAACCGGTTCGGCGACATGAAGCTGGCCCGCGTCCGCTACGGCATCGTCTGCGGCGACGACGGCTCGATCATCGACGACGGCACCGTGGCGCGGCTGTCGGAGCAGGAGTACTACGTGACCACCACGTCGTCGGGCGCCGGCGGCATGGAGCAGTGGTTCACCTGGTGGAACGCGGTCTGGAAGATGGACTGCGAGATCGTCAACGTCACCTCGACGATCGCCGCGTTCAACCTGGCCGGCCCGAATGCGCGGACGGCGCTGTCCACGCTGACCGACTTCGACCTCTCGAACGAGGCGTTCCCGTACCTCGGCGCCGGGCACGCCCAGATCGGGGGCGTCCCCTGCCTGGTGCTGCGGATCGGGTTCGTGGGCGAGCTCGGCTACGAGCTGCACCTGCCCGCCGCGGCCGGCGAGCACCTCTGGGAGAAGCTGATGGAGGCAGGCGCACCGTATGCCGTGAAGCCGTTCGGCCTGGAGCCCCAGCGGGTGCTGCGGCTCGAGAAGATGCACATCATCGTCGGCCAGGACACGAACGCCGAGTCCAACCCGCTCGAGGCGGGGATGCCCTGGATCGTGAAGCTGGACAAGGAGTCCGACTGGATCGGCCGCTACGCGATCGAGTGGTACAAGCGCCGCGGCAACCGGCTGACGCTGGTCGGCTGGGAGGCCCAGAACGGCGGCGTGCCGATCGAGGGCACGCAGGTGGTGGGTGCCGACGGCCAGCCGGCCGGGCGCATCACCAGCTCCCGCTTCTCGCGCCGGCTGGGCAAGGCGATCGGCATCGCCTGGCTGCCGGTCGAGCAGTCCGAGGAGGGCACCGCCATCCGCATCTCCGACCCGAAGGGGTCGACGATCCCGGCCACCGTCACGCACAAGGCCTTCTACGACCCCGATGGAGAGAGGTTGCGCTCGTGAGCACCGTTGCCGATCCGTTTGCATTCCTGTCGCCGGCGGCGGCCGAGGGTGCCGTCCTGCGCACGCCGATGGAGCGAAACCACCGGGCGGCGGGCGCTGAGTTCGAGGACCGCGACGGCTGGCGGGTGGCCGACTACCCGTCGAACGGCGACGCCCCCGCGTGGGCGGCCGACATCTCCCACCACGGCAAGATCGACGTGCGCGGCCCGCACGCCGAGATCGACCGGCTCAGCGCCGGGCTGGAGCTGGGCAGGGCCAGCCACGTCGACGGCGTCTGGACGCTGCGCCTGTCCCCGTCGCACGCCGTGGTGCTGTGCCCGTTCACCCGGGTCGAGCAGCTGCGCACCCGCATCGCGTCCGAATCGGAGGCGATCTGCGCCACCGACATGACCTGCGGCTGGGCGGGCGTGATGCTCGGCGGCGAGCGCGTGCGCGACGTGTTCATGCGCTCGTCCTCGCTGGACGTGCGGCCGCACCGGTTCCCGGCCGGTGCCTGCATGGCCGGCTCGGTGATGCGCTGCGGGTCGATCATCCTGAACGACGACGATCGCTTCTGGGTGCTCTGCGGCTGGGAGTTCGGGGAGTACATGTGGGACTCGCTGCTCGACGCGGGGGCGATGCTCGGCATCACCCCGGTGTCCGCCACGGCCGTCCTGCGCAGCGAGGTGGCGGCATGATCGGCCTGCTCCGCAAACACCGCTACTTCCGCGACCACGACCTCAAGTCGAGCTACGACGTCGTCATCATCGGCGCCGGCGCGCACGGCCTGGCCACGGCCTACTACCTGGCCAAGCGCCACGGCATCAAGAAGATCGCCGTGCTCGACCGCAGCTACATGGGCGCGGGCGCCTCCGGCCGCAACACCACCATCATCCGCTCCAACTACCTGACGCCCGAGGGCGCCCGGTTCTACGAGGCCAGCGTGAAGCTGTACGAGACGCTCTCGCAGGACCTCAACTTCAACATGCTGTTCTCCCAGCACGGGCACCTGACGCTGGCCCACTCCGACCGCTCGGTGAACACGATGATGGAGCGGGCCGAGGTGAACCGGCTGGTGGGCGTCGACTCGCGGGTCGTGTACCCCGACGAGATCAAGGACCTGTGCCCGCAGCTGGACATCAGCGACCATCCCACCTTCCCGATCCTGGCCGCGCTCTACCACCCGCCCGGCGGCGTCATCCGCCACGACGCGGTGGTCTGGGGCTACGGCAAGGAGGCCGACAAGATGGGCGTCGAGATCCACCAGTACACCGACGTCACCGGCATCAACGTCGAGAACGGCAAGGTCACGGGGGTCGAGACCAACCGCGGCACGATCAACTGCGACACCGTGATCTCCTGCGTCGCCGGCTGGAGCACCCTCGTCTGCGACCTGGTCGGGGTGCCGCTTCCGCTGACCACGCACATCCTGCAGGCATGCGTGACCGAGCCGGTGAAGCCGCTGCTTGACAAGATCATCGTGTCCGGCACGCTGCACATCTACATCAGCCAGTCCGATCGCGGCGAGTTCGTGATGGGATCGGAGATCGAGCCCTACTCGGGGTACTCCAACACCAGCACCTTCCGGTTCATCGAGGACCTGGCGATGCACATGATCGAGCTGCTGCCGATGCTCGGCCACGCCAAGATCCTGCGGCAGTGGACCGGCTACTGCGACGTCTCGCCCGACTACTCGCCGATCATGGGATTGACCGAGGTGGAGGGGTTCATCATCGACGCCGGTTGGGGCACGTACGGGTTCAAGGCTTCGCCGATCGTCGGGTTCACCATCGCCGACCTGATCGGCACGGGCAAGACGCCCGAGCTGATCGAGCCGTTCCGGTGGGCCCGGTTCTACGAGAACGATCTTGTGTCGGAGCGCGGCGCGGCCGCGGTCTCGCACTGACATCAGCAAAGGAGCAAAGGTGAAGAGCAGCCTCGAGATCGCCCAGGAAGCCGTCCTGCGGCCGATCATGGACGTCGCCACGGAGATGGGCCTGGAGGAGGACGAGGTCGATCTGTACGGCAAGTACAAGGCCAAGATCGACCTCAGCGTGATCGACCGCCTGTCGGGTGCGCCCGACGCGAAGATCGTGTGCGTCTCGGCGATCACCCCCACCAAGGCCGGTGAGGGCAAGACCACCACCTCGGTCTCGCTGACGCAGGGCCTGGGCGCGATCGGCAAGCGCCCGATCCTGTGCCTGCGCGAGCCCTCGCTGGGCCCGATCTTCGGCATCAAGGGCGGCGCCGCCGGCGGCGGCCTCACCCAGGTGGTGCCGATGGAGGATCTGAACCTCCACTTCACCGGTGACTTCCACGCCATCGCCGCGGCCAACAACATGCTGGCGGCGTTCGTCGACCGCCACATCTTCTACGGCAACGACCTCAAGATCGACCCGTTCCGCGTCAGCTGGCGCCGGGCGGTCGACATGAACGACCGCCACCTGCGGAACATCATCACCGGCCTGGGCGGCCCCACCCACGGCATCCCGCGCGAGACCGGCTTCGACATCGTGGCCGCCTCCGAGGTGATGGCGATCATGGGCATGGCCACCTCGCTGCAGGATCTGCGCAAGCGGATCGGCTCGATCACGGTCGCCTACGACGTCGAGGGGGCACCGATCACGGCCGAGCAGATGGGCTGCGCCGGCGCCATGACCGTGCTGCTCAAGGACGCGCTGAAGCCGAACCTGATCCAGACGCTGGAGGGCCAGCCCTGCTTCATGCACATCGGGCCGTTCGGCAACATCGCCCACGGCAACAGCTCGATCGTGGCCGACCTGGCCGGCCGCAAGCTGGGCGACTACCTGGTGACCGAGGCCGGCTTCGGCAGCGACCTGGGCATGGAGAAGTTCATGGACATCGTCTGCCGCGCGGGCGGGTTCGGGCCCAACGCGGTCGTGATCGTCGCCACGGCCAAGGCGCTCAAGCACCACGCCGGCCTGGAGGACGACCCCCGCAATTCGGCCGCCGACAACCTGCGCGCGATCGAGGAGGGCTCGGCGAACCTGGCCCGCCACATCCTCAACGCCAAGGAGTTCGGCGTGCCCTGCGTCGTGGCCGCCAACCGCTTCCCCGGCGACACCGACGAGGAGGTGGCGCTGGTGCAGAAGCTGGCGCTCGACCACGGAGCCTACGCGGCGGTGCTGAACGAGGGCTTCTCCAAGGGCGGCGCCGGTGCGGCCGAGATGGCCGAGGCCGTGGCCGATGCCGCCGACCAGCCGAACACCTTCAACTTCATGTACGAGGACGCCGACCCGATCGACGTCAAGATCGAGAAGATCGCGAAGCGCATCTACCGGGCGGAGGGCGTCGACTTCCTGCCGGCCGCGCAGCAGAAGATCGAGCAGTTCACGCGCGACGGGCTGACCGGGCTCTCGATCTGCATGGCCAAGACGCACCTGTCGCTGTCGGCGGATCCGGCCCTGGCGAACGCTCCGACCGGCTTCCGCATCCCGGTGCGCGACATCCGGCCGTACACCGGCGCCGGGTTCCTGACCGCGCTGTGTGGCGACATCATGCAGATGCCGGGCCTGGGCAAGACCCCGGCCGGCTTCAACGTGGACATCGACGAGGATGGGAAGACGGTCGGACTCTTCTAGCGATCACAGGGACGACCCGTATCTGAGCGCAAGCGTCGCGCAGCTGCTCGACGACCTGGCCGCCCGCACCCCCGCACCGGGGGGCGGGGCGGCCGCGGCACTGACCTGTGCGATGGCAGCGGCGCTGGTCGAGATGGCGACATCGTTCGCCTCGGCGCAGGGGCTGGAGGCGGTGCGCGACCGGGCGCACGTGATCCGCGGGCAGGCCTCGGGGCTGGCATACGCCGACGGCCGCGCCTACGGCGTGGTGCTGGAGGCGCTGCGGATGGAGAAGGGCGACCAGCGGACGGCCTGCCTGGACGAGGCGGTGTCCGGCGCGATCGCCGTGCCGATGCAGGTGCTGGAGCTGGCCTCGGAGGTGGCGACCCTGGCGGCGGATGTCGCCGAGACCGGCAACAGGAATCTGGAGGGCGACGCGCTGGCCGGTTCGCTGCTGGCCGAGGCGGCGGCGCGGTCGGCGGCCACGCTGGCGCAGATGAACATGAGCATGCTGTCGCGCCACGCCGTGGCCGAGGCGCACCTGGAGCGCATGCGCCCGGCGCTGGCCAAGGCCACGCGAGCACGCGAGCGCGCCGTCACGGCATACGCGCACGTGTGAGGGCAGCTGTCTTCGGCAGTCGCGCTCGCCGGCTACGCCGGCTATCGCGTGATCATCGCGTCTTCGCGCACCGCTACAGATGCTTCCCGAACCACGCCACGATCCGCTCCATGCGGTCGACGCGGCGGTCGGGTCGGGCGCTCGAGGCCATCGAGTGGTCGCTCTCGGGGTAGAGCACGTACTCGACCTCCCGGCCCAGCCGGCGCAGGGCTATGAAGAACTGCTCGTTGTCGGCCGGCGGGCAGCGCAGGTCGCTCTCGCCCTGCAGGATCATCAGCGGCGTGTGTACGTTCGACACGTGCCGCAGCGGCGACTGGCGCCAGAGCGACTCGACACCCTCGGGCGTGAGCGGCTCGCCCAGGCCCTCCTGGGGGTTGTAGATGTAGCCGACGTCGCAGTTCCCGTAGGCCGAGATCTGGTTGGTGACGCCGTTGGACGAGACCGCCGCGGCGAACCGGTCGGTCGTGCCGACCAGCCAGTTGACCATGAACCCGCCGTAGCTGTTCCCGTAGCAGCCCAGCCGCTTGGGGTCCGCCAGCCCGGCCTTGACCAGGTGGTCGAGCACGGCATGGCAGTCGGCGTCGTCCGCGTCTCCCCACGCTCCGTCCAGGGCCGCGATCCACTCGCGCCCCTGGTCCCACGATCCCCGGATGTTCGGTCGCGCCACCCGGTACCCGGCGCCGACCAGCATGTGGTCGGTGGCGTCGGCCGCATAGGGCCACGCCCAGGTGGGGCCGCCGTGGATGTGCAGGATGGTCGGCATCGGCCGGTTCCTCGCGCCGGCCGGCGACAACACGAACGTGCGGATCGGCCCGGCCGGGCCCTTCACGACCAGCTCCTGCATCTCGGGGCGCGCCCGGCCGGCCAGCCAGGCGTCGCCGGCCGCTGTCCGCCGCCGCGGCTCACGCCCCGGTTCCAGCGCGTACACGTCGGCGCCGTCGTACTCGTTCAGCGACATCAGCGCAGCCACCCGCTCGCCGGCGCCGGTCAGCTCATAGGCCGTCGGGTTCAGCTCGCGGTCGACGAGGTGCACCAGCCCGTCGTCGGTGACCCGGCAGGGCACGTCGCGGCCCGCGTCCGGGATCACGGTCAGCCGCTCGTCGCCGGTACCGTGCTTGCCGGCAAAGTTCTCCATGCCCTCGGTCAGCAGCCGGCCGGAGCCGTCACCGGCCACGCTCCATACCAGCGTCGGGTCTTCGTCCATGGGCGGGTTGCGGTCGTGGGCGATGCAGATCGGCGTGCCGTCCGGGTCGAACGAGAAGCGCATGACCTCGCCGGGCAGCTTCGAGCGCTGCCGGATGCGGCCGCTCTTGACCTCGACCACGTGCACCTGCGAATCGGGATGGATCTCGTCGCCTCCGCGGTCGGCGATGAAGCCGATCGATCTGCCGCCGGGATGCGGGCGCACATGGGACGCCGACCACGGGCCTCTGGTCAGCCGCCGGGAGCGGCCGCCGAGGGTGACAACGTGGACGTGGCGCCGGTGGTCGAGCAGGCCGTCGCCGTCCATCCGCCAGTCCACGTGGCGCAGGACGCGCACGGTCGCGGTCTCGTCGCCCCTGCGCTCGCCGTGCAGGTCGTATGACTCGTCGTCGGTCGCCACCACGGCCAGCGAGCGGCCGTCCGGCATCCACTCCGCCTCGGTCACGCCCCGCCTGAAGGCCGTCAGCGGCTTCGGGTCACCGCCGTCGAGCGGCAGCACCAGGAGCTGTGACACCCCGGCCTTCTCGCGGTCGGAGAGGAATGCCAGTGAGCGCCCGTCGGGCGAGAAGCGCGGCGCGGAGTCGCTCCAGGCCCCGTGCGTGAGCCGCCGCGGCCGGCCGCTGCCGAAGGGCACGATCCAGAGGCTGGAACGATCCTTGCCGCCGACCACCGTGCGCTCGCTGTAGGCGATCCGCTCGCCGTCGCGCGACAGATCGATCGAGCTGATCAGCCGCTCGCGCAGCAGGTCGGCGGGAGCCAGGCGGGATAGGATGGGCGACGCCATGGTGCGGAAGTATTCCCGGTTTGCGCTGCGGGTGGCGCGGTGAGCGACGTCGCCGAGTTCCTCGGGCGCTACGAGCCGTTCTCGCATGCCGACCCGGCCGAGCTGGAGCTGCTGGCCGAGGCCGCGGAGGTGGTGTCGGCGCCGCCGGGAGCGTCCATCCTGATCGAGGACGGCGCCGTCTCGCGCGGCGTCTACGTGGTCCGCTGCGGAGCGGTCGAGCTGGTGCACGAGGACGAGGTGGTCGACGTGCTGGACGTCGGCGAGGTGTTCGGCCATCCGTCGATGCTGACCGGGCAGGCACCGGCCTTCACCGTGCGCGCCCGCGAGCAGTGCGAGCTGATCCTGATCCCGGCCAAGCAGGCGGTACCCCACCTGAGCGGGGAGTTCGTAGCCTCCACCCTGCGTGCGCGCATGATCCGCACCGGCCAGGTGGTGCACGCGCAGGGCGACGTCCGCACGGCGCACCTGGGCGACCTCGTGCACCGGCCCGCGCCGATCTGCGCGCCCACCGACACCGTCCGCGAAGCCGCCCGGCGGATGGCCGAGAAGGACGTGTCCTGCATCCTGGTTGACCTCGACGGCGCGTGGGGCGTGCTCACCGACTCCGACCTGCGCCGCAAGCTGGTGGCCGAGGGCCTGCCCTACGACACGCCCGTGTCGCAGCTGATGGTCGACCGCGCGATGACCGTGCCGCCCGAGCGGCTCGCCATCGACGCCATGATCGACATGCTCGACCTCGGCATCCACCACCTGCCCGTCGTCGATTCGCGCGGCACGCCGCTCGGCATCGTCACCGCCACCGACCTCATGTACCTCGAGGGCCGCACCCCGTTCGCCGTGCGGCGGGCGATCAGCAAGGCCGAGACCGCCGACCAGGTGGTGGAGGCTGCGAGCTACCTGCCCCAGACGATCGTTGCGCTGACACGTGCCGGCGTCTCATCGGTGGACGCCTGCCGGGTGCTGGCGCTTGCCGGCGACACCGCCACCACGCGGCTGTTGGAGCTGGCCTTCCAGCGCCACGGGACGCCGCCCTGCTCGTGGGCCTGGATGGCGCTGGGCAGCGTCGCCCGCCGGGAGCAGACGCTGGCCTCTGACCAGGACAACGCGTTCGCCTACGACGACCCGGGTGGAGAGCAGGTCGACGCCTTCTTCGCGACGGTCGCAGCCGAGATCAACAACGATCTGGAACGGTGCGGCTTCGGCGCCGACAACTCCGACGTGATGGCGCGGAACCGGCAGTGGCGGATGAGCAGCAGCGAGTGGTCGCGGGTGCTGGCCGACTGCCTGGAGCACCCTGACCGCTCACACCTGGTGCGCGCCGCGGTCTCGTTCGACTTCCGCCAGGTGGCCGGCGGCCTCGACATCGTGCGCCCGCTGGTCGCGATCGAGCGGCAGGCGCCCCGCCACCCGGACTTCGTCGCGCGGCTGGCGCGCACGGCCACCGACTTCACGCCGCCCCTGGGACGGCGCGGCAAGCTGATCACCAACGACGACGGCCGCATCGACCTCAAGAAGCAGGGCATCATCCCGATCGTGAACCTGGCCCGGTTCCATGCGATCGCGGCCGGCATCACCGTCTCCTCGACCCTCGAGCGGCTGACCGCCACCGAGGCGGCCGGCCAGCTCAGCGGCGAGGCCAGCTCGGAGCTGCGCGAGGTGTTCGAGCTGCTCCTGGGGCTGCGCGTGGAGCAGCAGGTGGCCCAGGTCGAGCGCGGCGAGCAGCCGCGGAACATGCTCGATCCGCGCGGTCTGCCGACGCTTGCGCGCAGCCAGATGGTGCAGGCCTTCCAGGTGATCGCGGGCCATCAGAAGCAGCTCGCGCGGTACGTGCCGATCGGGTTGTAGCACCGCTTACGGCCAATCTCCCCCCAGGTCTTTACAAGCGTCCGCCCGGCGTGGTTGACTATCGCAACACCGGTTACAACGACGCTCGGAGGGAGGCAGTATGTCGGAAGTGGAATCTGGCGCTCCGGACTACGAAGGCGGTGGTCTGAGCCGCGAGACGAACTGGTGGGGAGCATTCGTGATCGGCCTCGCCGGCACGATCCTGGTGACAGGCATCGCGCCGGTGATGGTGACGACGCTGGGTGCCGCATCGATTCCGCTCATCGTCTTTATCACGATCACCGGCTACCTCCTGTGCCTGCTGCTGGCGGAGCTCTCGGCGATGATGCCCGAGCGCACGGGCGGCTCTCCCTCCTACGCGTACGTCGCCTACAAGGACAAGTGGCCCCGGTTCGCCAAGCACGTGAACGGCGTTACGGCCTGGATGTACTGGCTGGGCTGGTTCCCGGTGGCGCCGCTGAACATGATCCTGGCGTCGTTCTACCTGGTGGACAAGTTCGGCCTCTCACAGAAGGGCTTCACGCCGATCCATACGCCGATCGCCTACTGGACGATCGTGATCTCGGTGGTCGGCATCATCCTGGTCTTCATCCCCGCGTACCTGGGCATCCGCCTGGGCACGGTGTTCGCGACCGTGCTGGGGCTGCTCTCGATGATCCCGCTGACGTTCCTGGCGATCGCGCCCATCTTCCGGCCTTCGGTGACGGACTGGGGGCAGCTGTCGGGGTTCCATCAGCTCGACGGCTCCAGTTTCTTCAGCGGGCTGAACGGCGAGGGCTGGCTGACCGTGTACCTGGCGTACGCGTTCCTCTTGACCTGGAACGTGATCGCGATGGAGGCCGCGGCCTGCTACATCGGTGAGTGCCGCGATCCCGAGCGCGACGCAAAGATCGCGATGAACCTGGAGGGCCTGTACGGCCTCTTCATCTACACCATGATCCCGATCAGCTTCATCGTGGTGCTGGGCGCGAGCGCGCTCAGCAACCCGGCGCTGGTCGACCCGGCCACGATCTTCTCGACCTTCGCCGGGAAGGTGTTCTCGAGCGGCGGCAACACGCTCGACTGGCTGATCACGATCATGCTTGTGGTGGCGCTGGCGCTCTCGGCGCTGAACGCCATCATGGGCTGCGCCCGCTCGCTGCACCAGATGTCCATCGACGGCCAGTTCCCGCGCATCTTCTCGCGGGTGAACAAGCACGGCGTGCCGTCGTTCTCGATGGGCTTCAACGTGGTCTGCAGCATGATCGTGGTGTTCTTCGGCGGCGCGGTCGAGATCTACACCTTCTCGAACGTGGGCTACCTGGGATCGTTCATCCCGGTGCTGATCGGCTACTACCTGCTGCGCCGGTTCCGCCCCGACATGGGACGCCCCGTGCGGATGCCGGGCTTCTTCAAGTACATCGCGCTGGCGATGGCGGCGCTCTACTTCGTGATCTGGTCGTACGGCGGGTACGAGTACGCACGCATCGGCAACACCCGCATCTACTACTTCATCGGATGGCTGGTGGCGCTGTCGTACGTGCTCTTCTACTGGTACCGCGTGTACTTCGAGGATCCCAAGTACAGCGGGGCCAGCGAGCCGCCGCCGTCACCGGCGACGGCCGGGGACTGATCCGGCAAGGGACAATCATCTAGGCTGGGGGCGATGCTGCGAAAGGCGTCGCCCCCACCTGATGAATCGACGCTCGAGGTGCGCCGGCTGATGGTCGCATCCGAGGGTCGCGATATCCCCTACCCGGTGATCGTGCGCGCGCTCGAGCTGGCGCGTCCGCTCGATGCCGAGGTGTTCGTGATGTCGATCGCGCGGGTGTGGGGCACCAGCCTCGGCTTCCCCAACCCGGGCCTCAAGCCGACCAAGCACGAGTGGGACGAGCAGAAGCGGATCGTGAACGAGGCCGTCGATAAGTTCAAGAAGGCCGGGCACTCGGCGCACGGCCTGGTGCTGGCCA
>DASUHV010000331.1:0-8903 GCA_036273355.1 Gaiellales bacterium | reverse complement strand
GCAGCCAGCTGCGGCTGCGCGCGGCGATCGTGACCGCCGTGGGGCTGGTCGTGGCGGTGGTGATCGGGGTGGTGCTGTCGACGGCCACGGTGGGACTGGTGCAGGTGACCGCGTCGGCTACGGTTCCGGTGCCGCCGCTGGAGCGGCACCTGGCCTGGCCGGTGGTGCTGGCCGGGCTGGCCGGCTTCCTGCTGCTGTCGGCGCTGGCGGTGGCGCTCTCGACCAGGGCCGCGTTCTCGTCCGACCTGCCGCGGCGGGCCACGGGGGAGGCGCCGTGAGCCGGGCGATCGACGTCCGCGACGTGTTTCGCATCCACCGCACGGCGGAGGGTGATGCCGCCGCGCTGCAGGGGTTGACGCTGTCGGTGGAGGAGGGCGAGATCGTCGTCGTGCTGGGGCCGAGCGGAGCCGGCAAGAGCACGCTGCTGCGGATCCTGGCCGCGCTGGAGCCGCTGTCGGCCGGCACCGCGAACGTCTACGGGCTGGACATCGGCAGCCTGCGCGGCCGCGCCGCCGCCGACTACCGCGCCCGCCGGCTGGGCATGATCGACCAGCACTACACGCGGGCGCTGCCGCCCGACCTGCGCTGCGAGGAGATCATCGGGCTGCAGCTGGCGCTGCGCGGCGAGGAACGGTCGCAGCGGCACGCGCGTGCCGCCGAGCTGCTGGCCGCGGTCGGCCTCGAGCGCGCCGCGACGATGCTGCCCGGCCAGCTCTCGGGCGGTGAGCAGCAGCGGGTGGCGGTGTGCGCGGCGCTCGCGCACCGGCCCCAGCTGCTGCTGGCTGACGAGCCGTCCGGTGAGCTCGACCGCCGAAACGGCGACATCGTCTACGAGCTGATCCGGGAGCTGGTGCGCGACCAGGGCACGACGGCGGTGATCGTCAGCCACGACCACGGCGCCACCCGGATCGCCGACCGCACCGTCCGCATCCGCGACGGCCGGCTGAGCGAGGAGTGGCGCGACGGCCGGGCGATGCTGGTGGTCGGGCACGGCGGCTGGGTGCACCTGCCCGAGCACCTCCGTGCCGGCCTGGGCATCACCTCGCACGTGCAGGCCGACCAGGAGGGCGACGGCGTGGTGCTGCGGCCGGCCCCGGGCACGTTCATGCCGCAGGAGCAGCCGGCGCCGCTGCCGGCCGTGACCGCGGGGTCGGAGCCCGTGGCGGCCCTGCGGCAGGTGACGAAGGCGTTCGGCACACGGTCGCTGTTCGCCGGGTACGACGCCGAGTTTCGCCGCGGCGCGATGACCGCCGTGATCGGGCGGTCGGGCTCCGGGAAGAGCACCATGCTGGCGATGCTGGCGGGCCTGGAGCGACCCGATTCCGGGGAGGTGCTGGTGCTGGGCGAGCCGCTCTCACGGCTCGATCGCGACGGCCTGGCCGGCCTGCGGCGCTCCAGCGTGGCCTACGTGGGCCAGGAGCCCGGGCTGGTCGGGTTCCTCAGCGCCGAGGAGAACGTCACCTTCACGCTCGGCCTGCGCGGAGTCACCGGCGCCGCCGCCGTCGACCGTGCCCGCGAATCGCTGTCGCGGGTGGGGTTGGGTCCGCGCAGCGACCAGCGTGCCGCCCGGCTCTCGGCCGGCGAACGACAGCGGCTGGCGATCGCCCGCGCGCTGGCCGCGGGTGCCGACCTGCTGCTGGTGGACGAGCCGACGTCCCGGCTCGACCAGGCCAACGCCGAGTCGGTCGCGGCGCTGCTTGCGGACGCGGCGGCGGGGAGGTCGCTGGCGGTGGTCTGCGCCACCCACGATCCGCTGCTGATCGAGTGCGCCGGGGTGGAGATGTGCCTCGACGACGAGCCGTCGGCTGCCGAGGCATCCGTGCCCGGCGCGGGCGCCGCCGTGGACTGATGTGGCACCGCCTGCGGGCCGGTGGGCGTTGATGTCGGTACCATTCACCGGATCGCCTTGGCACGTACCTGGATGAGATCGTCAGCCGTCGCGCCACTGCTCGTGGCGCTGCTGGCGCTTGCCTCGAGCGGCTGCGGCCAGGGCGGTGCCGACGCGGCCACCACCAGCAAGCCGAAGTGCCCGGCGGCCCTGAAGCTCGGCTGGCAGACGCTGGCCAACCGCATCGACACCGACGTCTACTGCCCGGCCTGGCTGCCCAACCCGCTGGTGGGGAAGATCGACAAGGGCGAGGCCGGCGCCGCCGACAACGCTGTCCTGTCGGTGTCGAAGGACAGGAGCTACCTGGCCAGCTGGATCTGGGTCGAGGCCCAGACCGGCGAGGTGCACGTGATCCTGCGCGCCTATCCCGGCCGCACCACCATTCCCACCTGCGTGGCCACCGAGGCCGGCTCGGGAAAGCAGGTCAAGCACCGCGTGCCGTGCTTCGCCGATCCCCACGGAACCGTCCACGCCGGGCCGATCACGGCGACCCTGTACACGGTCAACCAGGGCGCCGACCAGTGGCACCTCGTCTACGCCTGGCGCCACGCCGGATCCCTGTACACGGCCAGCCAGCACGTCGCCGCTCCGCTCACCTACGACACCGTCAACGCCGACCTGCGGCGGATCCTGACGCATCTGGTCGTGGTCGCGCCGGCCGCCTGACGTGGAGCTGACACGCAGGCAGCTGCTGGCCGGCCTCGGCGCGACCACGCTGGCCGCGGCCGGGATCTACGAGCTGGCCGAGCGCGCCGGCCGCGCACCCAGCCGGCCTGTGGTCACGGAGCGGCCGCCCGAGCAGCACGTGCTGGGCGGGCTGCGGGTCGTCACCGACAACAACGTCGAGGTCGTGGTGCCGCCGCTGCACCACGAGATCGTCACGTTCCGGCTGCCCGCCGGCGGTCCCGCCGACCTGCGCGACGCGCAGCGGCGGCTGTCCCAGACGCTGGCAGGACTCGACCACGACTACCCGTCCAGCCCCGCCGGTCTGGGCGTGACCGTGGGGTGGGGGCTTCCGTACTTCAGGGGCCCGGTGGCCGCGCCGGCGCGTGACCACGTCCCGGTCGATCGCCGCGCCTCCCAGGCGGCCGGGCACCCGGTCTCGGTGCTGCTGGACGCGATCCGCTTCCCGAGCGACGCGAGCGGCGTGCTGCTCGAGCAGAACGACGCGGTGCTGCTGCTGCGAAGCGACAACCCGGCGCACATCCACGACGCCCACGAGCGGCTGGTCGGAAACCTCGACGTGTGGCAGCCGACCAGCATCCGCCGCGGCTTCGTGGGCGGCGGCTTCGACGGCGGCGAGGGGCTGCCACACCAGCTGGCCGTGGCGGCCGGCGTCCCGGGTGCCGACCTGATCCCGCAGCAGGCCGAGCTGTTCCTGGGATTCACGTCCACGCAGAAAGCGTCGCTGGGGCCCGAGCGGATCGCGAACATCGAGACGCTGGGCTACTCGGACGGCGGCCCCGGCGGCTACTTCCGGCAGGGCACCACGATGCACGTCTCGCACATCTTCGAGGACCTGGAATCCTGGTTCCTGACCTTCGATCCCGGACAGCGGGCCGCCACCGTGTTCGGCCCGGCGCGGACCGTGCCGGATGGGACGCTGACCGTCAGCCAGGGCAAGGACGACGTGCCGACCGTGGCCGCGATCCGCAAGGATGCCTCAACGTACGCGCGCATCGGCCACAGCCCGGCCATCCAGCAGACCTCGCGGTTGGCGGCGGATGTGGTGGGGCGCGACGGCACCACCTATGCGAAGGGCACGGCGGTACCGATCCGCGCCGACTTCAACACGCTCGACAACCCGTTCTACTGGAGCGCGGACCCGGGCCGCGACGGGCTCAGCCCCGAGGCCCGGGCCGGCCTGCACTTCGTGGTGTTCAACCCCACGAGCGACGACTTCCACCGAAACCGGCTGGCCATGGACGGGGTGCTGCCGGGCGGCCGGCGGCTGCCGCTGGCGCCGCGCGACCCCGGCCAGGGGTTCAACTCGGTGCTGACGACCACGCATAGGCAGAGCTTCCTGGTGCCGCCGCGGCGGCATCGGGCGTTTCCGCTGGTCGAGTTCCTTTCGCAGTAGGCCGCACGCGAGACGTGAGGTGCTTCTGCGGGGTCAGGCTAAAGTCAGACCCTTGCAGCTCGGAGGGTCTGGCACGAAGGGTCTGGCTTTAGCCTGACCCTGCTGCGCGACAACAGCGCGTCCCCTTCAGCCGCGGCTCAGGCAGCGGCGGGCTTCACCGGCACCAGCCCCTTCACGATCCGGGCCACGGTCGCCTTCGCCGTGGCCGCCGTGTAGGGGTCGATCACGTGCAGGCTGACCACGTAGGTGTTTCCGCCGTCGCGGAAGACCGCTGCGATGTGCCCGGTGCTGGAGCCGTGGTTCCGCGTGTACCACGTGACCGTATGGCCTCCCAGCGTCTCGGTGCCGTCACGTCCGCCGTAGCAGGGCACCCCACCGCACGTACGCGGCCACGTGCCGGGGGCATAGCCCTCGAACACGATGTGGATCAGCTGGCTGAAATCGTCGGAGCGCCAGACGAAGTGCACCTGCCAGAAGCGGCCCGGAGAGGCCGCCGTGTTCAGGTCGCCTCCGATCACGCCGTCGACGTAGATGGGAAGCCATGTGGGGCAGAACACAGTCATGTGAACGCGACTCGCCCACCGCTGCCAGCCGGCGGCGCGAGCCGACGGGCAGGTCGCAGATGCCGTATGGTCGCTTGGCACGGTGTCTGCGCGGCTGCTACCACAGGCCGCGGTGGGAAGAACCAGGACCACGGCCAAGAGCACCGCCTTCAGTTTTGCTGTTCGCATTGTGTCGTCCGAATCGCCCGTCAGGCTTGTCTTACGTGTTTAGGAATGGTAAATACCACAGTCGCCAAACGGCGAACGGGTGCCAGACCGGCCCGGAACATCAAAACTCCCGACGATGGAGGAACGTGATGGGGACGGTTCGATTCCGAGCCATACCGATCGTTGCAGTCCTTGCACTGGCAGTAGCTGCCGGCTGCGGAAGCAGCAGTAGCAGCTCGAGCGGCGGTGGTGGCGGTAATGCGGGCGCCCCTGTCAATATCTCCACCTGCCACGCACCCCAGGGCAAGGGCCAGTTCACGATCGTGTCGGACCTGCCGCGGCAGGGTTCCAACAAGATCCAGACCGACCAGATGTCCGAGGCCATCAACATGGTGCTGGCCTCGCACAACTACAAGGCCGGCAAGTACACGGTGCAGTATCAGGACTGTGACGACTCGACGGCCCAGGCCGGTGCCTACGACCCGGCGACCTGCAGCTCGAACGCGAACGCGTATGTCCGCGATCCCAGCGTGATCGGCGTGCTGGGCACCCTCAACTCGCCGTGCGCCAAGCTCGAGGTGCCGATCCTGAACCGTGTCGGCATGATCGAGATCTCCGGCGCCAACACCAACCTCGGGCTGACGCAGCCGAGCGGTGAGCCGGGCGAGCCTGAGAAGTACTACCCGAGCGGCGTCCGCAACTACGCCCGCGTGGTCGCGGTGGACAACTCGCAGGGCGCGGTGGACGCGACCCTGGCGCAGAAGCTGGGCGCCAAGAGCGTGTATGTGCTCGACGACAAGGAGTCCTACGGCGTCGGTGTGGCCGACTTCTTCCAGAAGGCGGCGACGCAGCTCGGCATCAAGATCGCCGGGCGTGACTCGTGGGATCCCAAGGCCGCCAACTACCAGGCCCTGATGCAGAAGATCAAGGCGACCAACCCGGATGCGGTCTTCCTGGGCGGCCTGATCTGCTCGAACGGTGGCCAGCTGATCAAGGACAAGGTCGCCGTGCTGGGAGCGAACACCGGTGTCAAGCTGATCGCGCCCGACGGCTTCTTCATCAGCTCGACGCTGACCGGTTCGGGCTCGGCAGGAGCGGCCGGACAGGGCATGTACGTCAGCAACGCGGGCGTTCCGGCTGACAAGCTGGTCGGCGCGGGCAAGACGTTCATCGACCAGTTCAAGGCCAAGTACGGAGTGACCACTGTGCAGCCGTACACCGCCTATGCCGCCCAGACCGCGCAGGTGCTGCTGAACGCGATCGCCGCATCGGACGGCACGCGGGCGTCGGTCACCAAGAACGTGTTCGGGATGAAGATCACCAACGGCATCCTGGGGACGTTCCAGATCGGTAACGAGGGTGACATCATCGGCCAGCAGCAGTTCACGATCGGCATTGGCAACTCGAAGACAGGGGAGTTCGACACCTACCAGGTCGTCAACCCTGACCCCGCACTGGTCGCCAAGATCACCGGTAGCGGCTGATCGAAGGAGAGGGAGCGCCGCCATGGCAACCGACACGCACACCGCGCGACGGCCCGTCCTGGCGGTGCTCCCTCGTATCACCGGGCTGCTGAACCGAGCAGTCACGATCGCGCTGCTGGCCCTGCTCGTGTTCTGGCTGGCCGTGAACCTCGTCCAGGGGCCCGGTCAGTTCGGGTCGGTGCTGCTGATCGGGTTCACCAACGGCGCCCTGTACGCACTGATCGCGCTCGGCTACACGCTGGTGTACGGCATCATCGAGCTGATCAACTTCGCCCACGGCGACGTGTTCATGTGGGGCACGATGATCACCGTCTCGATCGCGGGCACCAGGCTGGGGCTGGACGGCTCCCAGTCGGGCATCGTCACGTTCCTCGGCGTGCTCGCGGCGATGCTGGGAGCGATGGTCTTCTGCGGCATCCTCAACCCGACCATCGAACGCGTGGCTCTGCGGCGGCTGCGGAATGCGCCTCGGCTGGCGCCGCTGATCACCACGCTCGGCATCTCGTACATCCTCAGCAACGCGGCCCAGTTCTTCTACGGGCCCAACTACACCGGGGTGGGCGCGATCCTGCCCAGCAACATCCTGTTCCTCGACTGGCCCGCGAAGTCGCTGATCGTGATCCTGGCGACGATCCCGCTGCTGCTGGCGCTCACCTACGTGGTGCGCCGCACCCGCCAGGGAAAGGCCATGCGGGCCGTGGCCCAGGACATGGACGCCGCCCGCATGATGGGGGTCGACGTCGACCGCACGATCTCGTTCACGTTCGCGCTGGCGGGCATCCTGGCCGGTGCAGGCGGCACCCTCTACGTGCTCGAGATCACGACCACCCGTTACGACCTTGGCCAGATCGGGCTGTTGGCCTTCACCGCCGCCGTGCTGGGCGGCATCGGCAACCTCACGGGAGCCACCCTGGGCGCGCTCATCATCGGGTTGATCCAGGCATTCAACGAGGGCCTCTCCTGGCACGCGCCGGGTGAGCAGTGGACGACCTCGATCGTGTTCTCGATCCTGATCCTGATCCTCGTGTTCCGGCCACAGGGGCTGCTGGGGCAGCCGGAGGCCGACAGAGCATGATCGACAAGCTTCCGATACCGCGCTGGGCACGGCGCGCGATCATCCCGATCATCATCGTGCCGCTGGTCGTGCTCTACCCCGAGTACTACACGTCGCTCGGCACCAGCCAGCTGATCCCGACGCTGAGCACCGCGGTGACGATGACCGTGTTCGTGTGCATGGCGGTGGGCCTGAACATGGTGGTCGGCTACGCGGGCCTGCTCGACCTCGGCTACGTCGCCTTCTACGCGATCGGCAGCTACGTGGCAGGCTGGTTCGCATCGACCCAGTTCGCCAGCCACAGCATCGTGTTCGGCGCGGTGGGCGTGCAATCCAACGCGATCGGCATCCACATCTCGATCTGGCTGCTGCTGCCGGTGGCGGCGGCGATGGCGGCCGCCGCGGGTGTGGTGATCGGCCTGCCCACGCTGCGTCTGCGCGGTGACTACCTGGCCCTGGTGACGCTCGGCTTCGGCGAGATCATCCCGCAGGTCGTGCGCAACGGCGACAACATGTTTGGCACGGGATTCAACCTCACGAACGGTGTCGCCGGCATCACCCCGATCGATCCGATGGGGTTCCGGTACCTGCACGGCGTCCTCCCGTTCCTGCCCGACAACTTCCTGCTCACGCCCAACCTGGACGTCTGGTTCTACCGGGTGGGGTTGCTGCTGGTGGCGATCACCGTGTTCTGCTCGATCCGGCTGCGCGATTCGCGACTGGGACGGGCCTGGGTCGCGCTGCGCGAGGACGAGATCGCGGCGGCCGCGATGGGCGTGCCGCTGATGCAGGTCAAGACCTGGGCCTACGCCTCGGGCGCGTTCTTCGGTGGCGCGGCCGGATGCTTCTACGGCGTCTACCAGGGCGGCGCCATCCCCGACAACTTCAAGCTCTACATCTCCACGCTGTTGCTGGCGATGGTGATCCTGGGCGGCATGGGCAACGTCTGGGGGGTCTGCCTCGGCGCCGCCGTGCTGTCCTATCTGAACCAGCAGGGGCTGGGCGCCATCGGCAACACCATCAACTCCAACTTCGGCACCAACATCGAGATCACCAAGTACGAGGCCGGGCTGTTCGGGCTGCTGATCGTGCTGATGATGCTGTTCCGCCCGCAGGGGCTGATACCCAGTTCCAGACGCAAGGCCGAGTTCGACGTGGTCAAGGAGGAGCACGAGGCGGCCGGCGTGGTGGTCGGGTGAGCACCGAGGCGGCAGAGGCACCGGGGCCCGACGCCGGTCCCAAGGGAACCGCCATCCTGGAGACGCGGGCCGCGCGCAAGGAGTTCGGTGGCCTGGTCGCCTGCAGCGACATCGACTTCGTGGTGCCGGAGCGCTCGATCGTGAGCCTGATCGGCCCGAACGGCGCCGGCAAGACCACGTTCTTCAACATGCTGACCGGGGCCTACAAGCCGACCGCCGGCGAGATCCTGTTCGCGGGGCGTGACGTCGGCGGCCTGCCGCCGCACCGGATCACCAAGCTCGGGGTCGGCCGCACGTTCCAGAACATCCGGCTGTTCCAGACCATGACTTCCGTCGAGAACGTGCTGGTGGGCATGCACTGCCGTCTGAAGGGCGGCCTCATCCGCAGCATCCTGCGCACCCCCGGCGTCAGGCGCGAGGAGCGCGACGCGCTGGTGCGGGCGCGCGAACTGCTGCGCTACTGCGGCCTCTCCGAGCGCATCGACGAC
>DASUHV010000330.1:0-7451 GCA_036273355.1 Gaiellales bacterium | reverse complement strand
TCGTCGACGTCAGCGACAGCACGTTCCACAGCGAGGTCGAGGAGGCCGGCCGGCCCGTGGTGGTGGACTTCTGGGCGCCCTGGTGCACGCCCTGCCGCGTGATGGAGCCGATCCTCGATGAGCTGGCCGAGCAGCACGGCGACCGGGTGGCGTTCATGAAGCTGAACGTGGACGAGAACCAGGAGACGGCGGGACGACTGGAGGTACTGTCGATCCCGACGCTGATGGTGTTCGAGGGCGGCGAGGTGAGAAAGAAGCTGATCGGGGCCGTCCCGCGGCGCCGGCTGGAGGACGAGCTCAGCAGCTGGCTGACGCCGGCCTGAAGGATCATCCGGCCCGCAGCACCGCCACCGTGGCCACGCCGGTGCCGATCAGCACCGCACCGCACACCTGCATCCGGGTCAGGCGCTCCCCGAAGAACAGGAACGACACGAACGCCGCCACCGCCGCGAACTGCGACGCCAGCACGGCCGGCACCGCCACCCCGTGCTGTGAGCCGGTGATGTAGCCGACGAAGCCGGTCACCTCGGCAACGCCCGAGTACACCACCAGCGGCAGGGCCCGCCGGCCCGGCAGCCGCAGCTGCCCCGACAGCACCATCGGCGCCACCACGAACACGACGCCCACCACGCGCGACACCAGGATCGTCCAGTACGGGCCGATCGCACCGCCCGCCTGCGAGCTGGCCACGAGCCCGAAGCCGAACACGACCGCCGACGTTCCCGCCAGCAGCGCCGGCCGCAGGTGCACGTCGGACAGGCGCGCGTGGAAGGTCACCAGCACAACGCCGCAGGCGACCAACGCCAGGGCCAGCGCCACTCCCAGGCTCAACTGCTCGCCCAGGAAGATCACCGAGAACACCGCCGCCAGCGCCCCCTCGCACGACGCGATCGGCGCCACCACGCCCACCTTGCCGACACGCAGGGCCGCGTACACACAGCCAAGGCCGACCACCGACGCAGCCCCGGCGGCAAGCGCCCAGGCGGCGCCGCGGCTCGTCACGTCCGGCACGCCCTCGACCACCGGCGCGGCCACCACCATGATCACGAGGCCCGTCAGCATCACGTATGCCAGCACCTGCTGGGAGCCGATCATGCGCGTCGAGCGCGACGCGATCGCGGTGGAGGTGCCCCACATCAGCGCGGCCACCAGGCCGCCCAGCACACCCGTCACCGAAAGTGGTCCCAGCCGGCCAGATCGTGGCGCGGCCCGGACGCGTCGAGCAGCAGCACGGCTCCGTCGCCGGTCAGCTCCCCCACGTCGGTCACAAACGACGGCTGACGCTGGGTGCCCGGCAGCGCCGCCAGCAGCTCGTAGTCCTCGCCTCCGGCGGCGGCCTGCTCGAGGGTGGCGCCGGCGGCGAGCGGCAACCGCTCGAGATCGATGCGGGCGCCGCAGCCGGAGGCGCGCGCCAGGCGCCCGGCATCGCGGGCGATGCCGTCGGAGAGGTCGATCATGGCGGTGGCGATCGCAGCCAGCTCCCGGCCCTCCTGCAGCCTCGGCGTCACCTCGGCCGTGAAGCCGGCGGCCGCCTGAGCGCCCAGCGAGCCGGTCACCACCAGCCGGTCGCCGGCACGGCCACCCGACCGCAGCACCGGGTGCTCGGCGCGGCCGACCGCCGTCACCGACACGGTCAGCGCCGCGGCCCGCGAGAGATCCCCGCCCGCCAGCGGCACGCCATGGGAGGCCACGCCGGCCGCGAGCTCGCCGGCGTCGCCGCGGTCCGGCGGCAGGCCGAAGGCAGCCAGCAGGCAGACTGGTCTGGCGCCCATCGCGGCCAGGTCGGACAGGTTCACCGCGGCGGCGCGGGCGCCGATCTGCCGCAGCGACTGCCGCGACGAGTCGAAGTGCACGCCGTCGACCAGCATGTCGCAGCAGACCACCAACCCGCCGTCGAGCACCGCCGCATCGTCGCCGATGCCGACCACCAGGCCGTCGCCCGTCCCGGCGACGGCGCGGATGCGTTCGACCAGTTCGTCCTCTGGTAGCATGGGCGGCAATGTACCGGCTGTCCTTCTCCGGCTTCGCCTTTACCACCCTGCAGGGAGGCATCTGAGCGCGCCGGAGCAGATCCGCGAGCTATCAGGGCCTCCCCGTGGGAGGCCTTTTTTGTTGGAGGAATCGATGACGCTACCCGTCGCACATTTCGGAGAGGAGGGCGCATACGCCGCCGAGGCGGCCGGCCGGCTGTACCCCGAGGCCGAGCTGTTCGCCTGCCATTCGATTCCCGATGTGGTTCGCGCCGTCACCCGCGGCGACGCCGGCTGCGGCGTGCTGCCGATCGAGAACTCGCTGGCCGGCGTCGTCCCGGAGACGTACGACGTGCTCGCTCACGCGCCGCTCTCGATCATCGACGAGACGGTGCTGGCGGTGCCGCACGTGCTGGTGGGCCTGCCCGGAACCAACATCGACGCCCTGGCGCGCATCCACTCGCATCCGATGGCGCTGACGCAGTGCCGGCGGTTCCTGTCGTCGCTCCCGGACACGCTGCCGGAGGTGGCGCCCAGCACCGCCGGTGCCGCCCGGCGCGTTGCCGAGTCAGGCGACGCGCGGCAGGCGGCAATCTCGTCGCGGTGGGCGGCCGAGCGCTACGAGCTGACGGTGCTCCTGAACGACGTCTCCGACCACGCCCAGAACTACACCCGGTTCGTGGCCGTGGCCGGCCACACCCGCATCGACCGCGCGCCCGGCGAGGACTGGCGCTGTGCGATCCGCTTCGTCACCCACCACCACCCGGGCGCCCTGCACGACGCGATCGAGCCGCTGCGCCGGTACGGCGTGAACATGTCCTCTCTGCAGTCCCGCCCGATCCCGGGGCGCCCCTGGGACTACCAGTTCTACGCCGACCTGGAGGGTCACCCGCTCGACGCCCCGGTCGGTGAGGCGCTGCGCGAGATGGAGGGCAAGGTGGCACAGATCGCATACCTGGGCTGCTACCCGGCCCACCCACGGCCGTGAAGGTGATGGCCGACTGGGAGCCGGTGCTGGCCTACGGCACCGCCCCCGAGGGCACCCAGCTGGTGCACCGCGTGCGCACCCCGGCCCGTAGCGCCACGATGGCGGAGGTGCCGCCGGACGTGGAGCCCGGTCTCGCCTCCGCGCTCGCTGCCGCGGGCATCGAGCGGCTGTACCGCCACCAGGCGGCCATGTGGCGAGCCGCTGCCGAGGGCGACGCCATGGTGGTGACCGGCACCGCCAGCGGCAAGTCGCTGGCCTTCAACCTGCCGGTGCTGAACGCGATCGCGCGCGATCCGTCGGCGCGAGCGCTCTACCTGTATCCGACCAAGGCGCTCGCGCAGGACCAGGCGCGCGCCCTCGCCCAGCTGCACGCACCAGGCGCGCGGCCGGCCATCTACGACGGCGACACCCCGACCGGTGAGCGGCGGCAGGCGCGACGCTGGGCGAACCTGATCCTGACCAACCCGGACATGCTGCACGTCGGCATCCTGCCCGGCCACTCGAGCTGGGCGGACGCCATCGCCAACCTGCGCTACGTGGTGGTCGACGAGGCCCACGCCTACCGGGGCGTGTTCGGCTCGCACGTGGCGAACGTGCTGGCGCGCCTGCGGCGGATCGCCGCCGCCTACGGCGCGGAGCCGCGGTTCCTGCTGGCATCGGCCACCATCGCCAACCCGGGAGAGGCGGGCGCGGTGCTGGCCGGCCGCGAGCTGGCCGTCATCGACCAGGACGGGTCGCCGACCCCCGAGCGCGACGTGTGCGTCTGGAACCCGCCGCTGCTGGACACCGAGCTGGGCGTCCGTGCCAGCACGCTCGGCGAGGCCGCCACGCTGATGGTGGGGCTGGTCGCGCGCGGCCTGCGCACGATCGTGTTCGCGAAGTCGCGCAAGGCCTGTGAGCTGGTGCACCGCTACGCACGCCAGGGCCTGCTGCTGAACGCGCCCGAGCTGGCATCGCGGATCGCGCCCTACCGGGCCGGGTACACCCCCGAGCAGCGCCGCGAGATCGAGACCGGGCTGACCGAGGGCCACCTGCTGGGCGTGGTCGCCACCAGCGCGCTCGAGCTGGGCGTGGACATCGGCCTGCTGGACTGCGCCATCAGCGTCGGCTTTCCCGGGGGGATGGCATCGCTGCGGCAGCAGTGGGGCCGCGCCGGGCGGCGCGGGCTGGGGCTGGGAATGCTCGTGGCCGGCGAGGACCAGCTCGACCAGTACCTGGCCAACCACCCCGACGAGCTGCTGGCGCGGCCGGCCGAGGCGGCCGTCAGCAACCCCGGCAACCCGGCGGTGCTGGCGGGGCACCTGCGCTGCGCCGCAGCAGAGCTGCCGCTGACGGATGCCGACCGCGCCCACTTCGGCGACGCCGGGCTGGCGCTGGCCGAGTCCATGCCCGATCTGGTGCGCACACCGGCCGGGCTGGCCTACCGCGGCACCGACCATCCCGCCGCGCGCATATCGCTGCGCTCGTCCTCGCCGGACTCGGTGGCGGTGGTGGAGCGCGAGACCGGCACGCTGCTGGGAACGGTGGACGGCGCCCGCGCCGACTCGACCGTGCACGAGGGCGCCGTGTACCTCCACCTGGGCGAGCAGTACCTGGTCGGCTCGCTCGACCACGCCGCGCACGTGGCGCTGGTGACCCCGTTCGACGCCGACTACTACACGCAGGTGAAGCGGCTGTCCTCGACCAGGATCGTCCGCGAGCTCGAGACCCGCACGCTGCCTGCCGCCCAGCTCTGGTTCGGCGAGATCGAGGCCACCGAGCAGGTGGTCGCCTATCAGCGCAAGCGGCTGGCCGACCATCACCCGATCGATCTGGTGGCGCTGGACATGCCCGCCCGCAGCTTCGCCACCGAGGCGGTCTGGTTCGTGCCCGCCGATCCGCCCCGCGACCTGACGCTGCTGGGCTCCCTGCATGCCGCCGAGCACGCCATGATCGGCCTGCTGCCGCTGCTTGCGATCGCCGACCGCGGCGACATCGGCGGCCTCTCGATCGACCTGCACCCGCAGACCGGCGCGCCCACCGTGTTCGTCTACGACGGCCACCCCGGCGGCGCCGGCATCGCCAGGCGCGGCTACGAGCTGTTCGAGTCGTGGGTGGCGCGCACGGCCGCCCTGCTCGAGGAGTGTCCGTGCGAGAAGGGCTGCCCGTCGTGCGTGCAATCGCCAAAGTGCGGCAACCTGAACGAGCCGCTGGACAAGGCCGGAGCGCGGGCGCTGCTTCGCTCGATCGCCGTGCTACAGTAGCGCCCCCGCGAGTGGTCAAGGGAAACCGGTGCAAATCCGGTGCGGTCCCGCCGCTGTGAGGGCGTTCGTCGTGCGTGCCGCGAGGCAGCCACTGGCCAGATCGGCCGGGAAGGCCAGCACGTCGACCCGGGAGACCGGGAAACGCGCCCGAGCCAGAAGACCTGCCGCCCGCGCAAACGCTCATCGAGCCTCTCGAGGAAGGAGGACGCGTTGGCAATCCACCGCCTTCGTCTGATCATCGCCACCCTGGCTGCGCTGCTGGTGCCCGCAGCCCTGGCCGGCCCCGCTCTGGCCGCGCACGTCCGCGTGGAGGGCAAGTCGCAGTCGATCTTCCAGGGCAACGCCAGGCCGTTCGTCGGCACGCTGCGGGGCCACACGACCACGAAGCAGACGGCGCTGGGCGCGCTCGTGACGGCCTCGCGCAAACAGCCGTTCGCGCTGGGCCTGACCTGGAGCGACTGCTGCGGCGGCGCCTGGAGCGGCTTCTTCGTGTCGTCGATCGCCCACGTCACGCCGCCCAGTAACGCCTTCTGGGCCTTCAAGCTGAACCAGAAGCTGGCGAGCAGCGGCCTCGGGTCGACACGGGTCACGCGCGACAGCCACGTGCTGGTCTACTACACGACCTTCGACCCGGAGACGGGCGCGACGGAGCCCACGCTCGGCATCACGGCGTCGACGCGGAGGCCGCCGGTGAACGGCAGGGTCACCTTCAGGGTCAGGTCCTACGACGATGCGGGGACGGCCACGCCCGCCGCCGGAGCCTTCGTGCGGGTCAACGGCGTTCCCCACGCCGTGAACGCCAACGGCGCGGTGACGCTGCGGTTTGCCCGCGGCACATGGTCGGTGCGGGCTGTCGAGCCAGAGGCCATCCGCTCGCAGAAGCTGTGGGTGCACGCCTCATAGCCACTGCCGCGCTGGCGGTGGTCGCAGCCGGCTGCGGGCGGGGCGCCGCCAGCGTCCCGCCCGGGCCGGCGGCCGTTCAGGTGAGCGTGACACGCGACTACGGCAGCACGCGGCTGGTCTCGGCACGGGCGGCGCCCGGGCAGTCGGCGCTGAACGCGCTGCGCCGCGTCGCCCACGTCGGCACCAGCTACGGCGGCAGGTTCGTCCAATCTGTCAACGGCCTGTCCGGCGACCGCTCGGCCTCCGACGACTGGCTGTACTTCGTGAACGGGATCGCGCCCGACGTGGGGGCGGCAGACATGCGGCTGCACCCCGGCGATCGCGAGTGGTGGGACCGCCGCTACTGGCGCGACCTGGTGCAGACGCCGGTCGCGATCGGAGCCTGGCCGGAGCCGTTCGTGCACGGGTATGACGGCCACCGGCACCCGGTGTCGGTGGGCGGGCTCGGGTGCGCCTCACGGATCGCGGGCGCGCTGCGAACGGACGGCGCCACGGTCACATCCGGCACCGCGCCCTACCGCGTCACCGTTGAGACGTTCGCGCAGGCCGGCCAGGAGCTGGCCGACTGGCGAGGGAAGGGCCTGACGGTGTCGCTCACCGGTGGGCGCGTGATGGTCTACCGCGGTAGCGACGGCCTCCAGCCGCTGCCGGCCGCACACGCGCTGATCGCCGGCTACCAGCCGCCGGGAGCGCCCGGCGCGGCGGTGGACGTGGTGGTGGCCGGCGACGACCAGCAGAGCGCCTGCGCCGCCGCCGCCCGGCTGGCCGACGACCCACAGCTGGTGCGGGATACGTACGCCGTGGCGCTTGACGCAGACGGCAGGCTGCTGGCGGCGGGGGGCAGGCAATGAGCCCGCTGCCGGTGGGCCTGCTGTGCGCGGCGCTGCTGGCCGGGTCGGTCGCGCTGTCCAACCCGTTTGCGATCGCCGCCTGCGCCGCGGCGGCCGGCGCGCTGCTGTGGGCATCGCCGCCGCCGCGCGCCATGTACGTCTGGTTCGCGGCGACCAGCGCGCTGCTGGTGTTCCTGGTCAACCCGTTCGTGTCGGTGCAGGGGCTGACGCCGATCTGGAGCGGCCCCCAGATCCCGCTGCTCGACACCGAGATCACCCAGGAGGAGCTGGTGTTCGGGATCGCCGCCGGGCTGCGGCTGATCGGCTCGGCGATGGCCGTCGCAGCCTTCGTGCGGCTGGCCGACGGCGACCGCGTGCTGGCTGGGCTGGCCCGGGTGGCACCGCGCTCGGCGATGATCGCAGCGCTGGCCTCGCGGTTGCTGCCCACGCTGGAGCAGGACGCAACCGGCCTGGCGATGGCGTCGCGGTCGCGGGCGGCGCAGCTGCACCGGCGACG
>DASUHV010000329.1:0-2030 GCA_036273355.1 Gaiellales bacterium | reverse complement strand
CCAGGATGATCGCCGGAGACGACGCGAAGGTCGACTCGACCATCACGGTGTCGCCCAGCGCCGGTCGCACCGCGACCGCGCCGCCGTCGCCCA
This sequence comes from Gaiellales bacterium, assembly GCA_036273355.1. Taxonomy (GTDB): domain Bacteria; phylum Actinomycetota; class Thermoleophilia; order Gaiellales; family JAICJC01; genus JAICYJ01. The sequence continues at coordinate 1,937 of DASUHV010000329.1, read as the reverse complement.
GCGTGAAGTCGGTCGTCTCGCAGTTGATGCCCGAGCCCACCCGCGCCGCCAGCCCGGCGGCCACGTCGGCCGAGACGACGCCGGCGCCGAATAGCACCGCGTCAGCCTCGCGCGCGTGCGGCTCAAGCGCATCCACCAGCGGCTGCGGCAACCCCGCCAGCGCCACATCGTCGGCGACCAGCACCTTCGACGCGCCGTACGCGCCCAGCCCGCCCGCCCAGGCGTCGTCGATGCCGGAGCCTCCCACGAACGCCGTCACCTCGCCGCCCAGCAACGCGGCCTTCGCCAGCACGCCCAGGCTGTTCGGATTGAACGCGCCCTCGTCGTGATCCATGAACACGATCGTCGCCATCTAGATCACGCCCCTCTCGGCCAGGAACTCGACGATCGCGCCGGCCGAGTCTCCGCCCGTATCCTCGATCCGCCGCCCCTCCTGCTTGGCCGGCGGCGGCGACAGGGCGCGCACCACGCTCTTCGCCCCGGCCTCGCCCACCCGCGACGGATCGATCCCGGCGTCCGCGGCAGAGACCTGGTCGGTCGGCTTCTTCTTGGCACCCATGATCGCCTTGATCGAGGGCAGCCGCGGCGTGTTGATCGCGTCCGACACCGAGATCACAGCCGGCAGCGGCGCCTCGATCACGTCGTAGCCGTGCTCGGTCTGGCGCTTCGCGCGCAGCGTCCCTCCCTCCAGCGACAGCGACGCCACCTGCGTCACCAGCGGCCTGCGCAGGTGGTCGGCGACCGCCGCCGCCATCACGTAGCAGTCGGCGTCCGACGCCTGCTGGCCGAGGATCACGAGGTCGGCGTTCTGCTTCTCGAGCACCGTCGCCAGCGCGTACGCGGTGCCGCTGATGTCGGACCCGGCCAGCGCCGGATCGGTCAGCAGCACGACCCGGTCGGCGCCCAGCGCGAGCGCCTTCTGCAGCGGCCGCTGGGCGTTCTCGCGGCCCATGCAGACGGCCACGATCTCCTCCACCTCATGGCCCGCCTCGCGCAGCTTGATCGCCTCTTCCAGGCCGTGCACGTCGAACGGATTCAGCTCGCTGTCGCCCGACCGGTCGAGCCGGTACGTGGACGGGTCGAGCCGCTTCGCGCTGGTCGCGCTCGGCACCTCTTTCACGCAGACTGCGATGTTCAACCCTCTCCCCCTGCTTCGTATGCTGGTCGCATTACTTGCCGATGAACGTCGGCGTGCGCTTCTCGACGAACGCGCGCAGCCCCTCGCGGGCGTCGTCGGTCGAGAACATCAGCGAGTAGAGATCGGCCTCGTGCACGAGGTTGCCGCCGATGTCGCCGTGCAGCGCACGGTTCGTGGACTCCTTCGCGTAGTACAGCGCCACCGGGCTCTTCGATGCCATCTGCTGCGCCAGCTCCATCACCCGCGGCATCAGCTCGGCGCTCGGGTAGACGTGCTGCACCAGCCCCCGCTCCAGCGCCTCGGCCGCGTCCACCATGCGCCCGGTCAGAATCAGCTCCTTGGCGTAGCCGATGTTGGTGGCGCGGGCCAGCCGCTGCGTGCCGCCCCACCCGGGGATGATGCCGAGGTTGATCTCGGGCTGCCCGAAGCGTGCGTTCTCGCTGGCCAGCCGCACGTCGCAGGCCAGCGCGATCTCGCAGCCGCCGCCCAGCGCGTAGCCGTTGACCGCCGCGATCGTGGGCTTGCGCATCGTCTCCAGCTTGTGCGCGATCTCCTGCCCCAGCTCCGAGTAGTCGCGCGCCTCCAGCGGCGTCTTTCCGTCCATCTCCTTGATGTCGGCGCCGGCGATGAAGGCACGGTCGCCGGCACCCGTCACCACGATCACGCCGCACGTGGGGTCGCTGCCGAGATCCTCGAGCGTCGCCAGCAGCTCCTCCAGGAGCACCGTGTTCAGCGCGTTCAGCACGTCCGGGCGGTTCACGGTGACCACCGACACGCGCCCCTCGGCGACGATCCGCAG
>DASUHV010000328.1:0-10862 GCA_036273355.1 Gaiellales bacterium | reverse complement strand
GGATGGCCGAGATGCTGGAGCGGCACTTCGGGGTCACCCACTCCACGCTGCAGGTGGAGCGGGAGGGCGCCGAGCACGCGCTGCTGCAGATCCGCCGCGGCGACGACGCCGTCGGCGGCTGACCCGAGTCAGATCAGAGCGCCGTCGCCTGTTCCAGGGCGCGGGTCTCCTCCGGCGACAGCTCAAGGTCGCTCTCGCCGGCGGTCACCTGCTTGATGTAGATGCGCGCGTACTCGCGATCCTGGATCGCCGTCAGGATCATCCCGTTGGCGCCCGCGTCCAGCAGCGCCAGCGACGCCGACTGGCGCCCGCCGGTGCCCTCGAGCGCGTCGTAGCGCAGCAGCGCCCAGCGCTGCAGGGCGCCGTCGAGCCGCCCGGTCACCTGCTGCAGGCCCTGCTCGACATGGTCGGCGCGCGACTCGACGTGTTCGACCCGCGCCAGCAGGCCCACGGCGTACTCGACCAGATCCTGCTGGTCGGCGCCCAGCAGCAGCCGCTGGCCGCGGCGCATCCGGCGCAGCTGCACGATCAGGTAGATCGTGGCCAGCCCCAGCAGGACGGCCAGCGCGCAGGCAACGGCGGCGACCAGCAGGGCGGTGTCGGCGGTGCTCACAGGCTGAAGATGACTTGATACGTCTGCGAGTTGTTGCTGGCGGTGCGCTCACCGGGCACCGGCGTCACCAGCACCTTCAGCGGCACCGGCTTGTCGAACTGCAGCGTGGTCGACTCGAAGCCGCCGATCGAGACCGTCTCCTTCTGGCCCTTGGTGATCTTGGGGATCGTGACGGTCTTCTTGACCTGGTTTGCGCCGGTTCCGATCGTGAGGGTGACCGGGATGTTGTACTCGGTGAAGTCGCCGCCGTTGGTGGCGGTGATCAGGAACGACATCCCGTGCACCTTCACCGTGTTCACGGTCCCCGCCTGCAGCGTCACCAGCTTGCCGTCGCCCTGCTTCGCCACAACCGTGTTCAGGCTCAGCCCGTGCAGGCCGTGGGCCGCGCTGCTGGGCTTCCAGCGCTGCAGCACCGCGGCCATGCCGGCCGGGGTCAGCACCTCCGCGTCGGACTCGTCGAGGAACACCGACGTCGGCACCTGGACGTCGATGCCGTCCTGGTGCAGGGTGTTCGTCGCCGGCGCCGAGTAGGAGTCGGTGTAGATGATGTCGGAGGCGAGCATCCGCTGCGTGCAGGGCACCAGCAGCTTGCCGCCGGCGAGCGCCGGCTTCGCGTGGTAGGCCTGCGGCATCGCGGTGATCATGCAGTCGAGCCCGTTCACGCGGTAGGACAGCGTCTGCAGCAGCCACGGCTGCAGCGATGCCACCTGCTTCGTGGGCTTGAGGTTGGTGGCCGCGGTCACCGCGGACTGGGCCTGCGCACGCATGGTGGTCAGCCGTGCACGCACCTGCTTCAGCTTGACCGGCTGCTGCGAGTTGAGCAGGTCGTGCAGCTGGGCACCGGCGGCGTCGGACTTGCCCAGCACCGTCTTCACCTCGTTGAAGTAGGCCTGGTTCTTCGAGGTCGCGCTGCTGCCGCTGCAGGCCCGGGTGAGCAGCAGCAGCACCAGCACCACGACCACGATGCCCGCCGCCAGCATGCCCAGCCGGCCCCACTCGAGACCCTCCAGGGACGGCATGCCGGCCGGCCGCGGGAGTGATGGGCGCTTGCCCGACGACCGGCCGCGGCTGCGTTCGCGCGGGGGCCGTGCAGGCCGGTCTGGCGACCGACCTTCTTCGCCTGCGGGACGCGTGGGAGCGGTTTCCTGGGTGCGGCTCGGCTCCTCCCACTCGCCATCGAAGAAGTCGTCTGGCGGCACAAACGGACCCTATCACCGCCCGCGGATGCAAATCCCGGCAGGAGTCCGGCCCTGCAAGGCAAATCACTGGTCGTGGCCCAGCCCGCATCTGTCGCACCCTCGCTCGAGCTGACCGGCCGCACGGTCGCCGAGCGCTACGTGCTGACCGGCCTGCTGGGACGCGGCGGATTCGGCACCGTCTACTCGGGTCGCGACCTGAGCGGCGCCGGGGAGGTGGCGGTGAAAGTGTTCAGCCGCTCGGAGGGGTTCGCCTCGCGCGCGGCCCGTGAGGCCCGCACTGCGACCAAGCTCGACCATCCGAACATCCACACCTGCCTGGGCGTCGAGCAGGACGAGGACCACGCCTACCTGATCTCGCGCCTCGTGGTCGGCAAGCGGCTCGACCGGTCGCAGCTCTCCGACGAGGAGGCCGTGCGCGCCATCGCCGCCGTGGCGGACGCGCTCGCCCACGCGCACAAGCGGGGCGTCGTGCACCGCGACGTGAAGCCGTCGAACATCCTGATCGGCGACGACGGCGCGATCGTGCTGACCGACTTCGGCATCGCACGCGACGAGGACGCCCGCGACCAGACGCTGGACGAGCGGGTGCTGGGCACGCTCTCCTACATGGCGCCCGAGCAGGCGGCCGGCGACCAGGCCACGGGCGCCACCGACGTGTGGGCGGCGGCGCTGACGCTGTACGAGGCGCTGACCGGCACCAACCCCTTCCGCACGAAGTCGCTGAGCGACCTGCTGGAGCGGCTGGCCGCGGGCACCACGCCGCTGGTACAGGAGCGGCCGGACCTGCCGCGGGCGCTGTCCCGCATCGTCCAGCAGGCGCTGCACCGCGACCCCCGCAGGCGTCCCTCGGCGATCGAGTTGCGAGACGGCCTGCTGGCGGCGATGCGATCCGAGGTCGACGACGATGACGTGGTCAGCGCCGCGCACAAGCGCGCTCCGCGTGAGCTGCCCCGGTTCGAGCGCCTCCAGCGGCCGGCCGCGACCGCCATGCTGTCGCTGTCTCTGGTGTACATGCTGACGGCCTTCCCGGTCTACCCGCAGGCCTGGACGCTGCCCCTGGCGGCGGTGGTGGCGGCCCTCTACTGGCGCTGGCCGGTGGTGGCCACGAGCGTGGCCGCCGCCCTCTGCCTGCCCGCGTTCTGGAACTACTCGCAGGCGGCCGCGCTGATCTACGCGCCCCTGGCCGCCATCTGGATCAGGGCCGGCCGCAAGTGGGGTGCGCGCATGCTGGTGCCGTTGACCGCCATCCCCCTGACTCTGCTCGGCATCGGCCCGGCCGTGGTGCTGGTGGCGGCCACCGCGCCCACTCCGCGGCGCCGGGCGGCAGAGGCGGCGGCCGGCGGCCTGGTCGCGATCGTGACGGCGCCCCTGATCGCGGCACGGGCGACGCAGGGGCTGCCCAGTGCGAACTCGCCGCTGGTCTACGTGACCGCGCTCGAGCGCTCACCGGCGACCGTGCTGGTCTGGCTCGCGGTGATCGGTTTCAGCGTGCTTCTGCCCGTCGCCTGGTCGCAGGCGGGAGGGCGGCGCGTGCAGGCGCTGGCGCTGTGGGGAATCGGGTTTGCGCTGGTCGCCGCCGGACTGCCGGCGGCTCTGGCAAGCCATCCAGGGGCGCTCGCACCTGCGGTAGGAGCGGCGGCACTCGTGGCTATACTGCCTGCCGCCTCGGCGGTTGCTGCGCCCCGCTTCCGGCTGGGCCGGTAACGGCCGTCGCCCACGTACTCCGCAACCGGAATGCACGGCTGAGCCTCCTTCGCAACATCGAGCAGAAGATCAGCGGCCTCTTCGAGGGCGTGTTCTCGCGCACGTTCCGTTCGACCGTGCAGCCGGTCGAGCTGGCACGCAAGCTGGCGAAGGAGATGGACGATCACAAGACCATCTCGATCCACCGCGTCTACGTGCCCGACGAGTACACCGTCTTCCTGAACCCCGCCGATCGCGAGCAGTTCGCGGCCTACGAGACGCAGATGCGCAACGAGCTGGTCGAGTACCTGGTCGAGCACGCCCGGCGCGAGGGCTACTCACTGGCGGCGCGGCCGCTGGTGCTGCTGGAGACCGACGACGACCTCACCGTCGGCACGTTCGGGATCGCCGTCTCCACGCAGAGCCCGGCCAGCGCAGCCGAGGCGGCACCCGCACCCGAGCCCGCAACGCCGAAGCCACCTCTACGCGACCCGCAGCCGCCGGCCGCGCCGCCCTCGGCACCGCCCCTCCCCGACCTGCCGCCGGCCGCGATCGCGAGCCCGCCGGTGGCCGCGGGCGCCACCATGATCTACGCCCCCGGCGACGATGACGGCGAGCAGCAGCCGCCGGCCGCGGCCGAGCCGGAACCGCGCCAGGAGACGGCCACGCTGGAATGGGCCGAGGGCACGGTCACGATCGGCTCGCGTGTCGTCACCATCGGCCGCTCAAGCGACTGCGACGTCCGCGTCGACGATGCCAACGTGTCCCGCCGCCATGCCGAGGTGCGGCGGATCGGCGACGGGTACTCGCTGGTCGACCTGGGCTCGACCAACGGCACCGAGGTGAACGGCCAGCGCATCCAGGAGACGGCGCTGATGAACGGCGACGTGATCTCGGTCGGCACGACCCGGATCACGTTCGAGCGGCGCCTTGGTTGAGCAACTACTGCTCGTCCTTCAGGTCGCGTTCGTGGTGCTGCTCTACCTCTTCATCTGGCGGGTGGTGCGGGTCGCCTCGCGTGACATCTCGGTCGGCCAGGAGAGCATGGTCCTGACCCCGGTGCGGCCGGACGCGGCACCGGTACGGCCCAGCGGCGTGCTGGTGGTGACCGCCAGCCCTGAGCTTGCGCCGGGCACCCGGCTGGAGATCCGGGCCGAGCTGGTGGCGGGACGTGACCCGCATAACGCGATCTCGATCCCCGCGGACGGATACGCTTCTGGCCGCCATGCCCGGTTCCTGCGCGGAGACCAGTCAGACATCGTTGAGGATCTCACGTCGACGAACGGGACGTACGTGAACGGCCAGCGGCTGGGCGGCGCACAGCCGCTGCGCCCCGGCGACGTGGTCACGATCGGGCAGACGCAGCTCACGTACGAGGCGCCGACGTGACCGCGCTGGGCGTCGTGGACGAGGCCGGCCTCACCCAGACCGGCCACGTGCGGCGCAACAACGAGGACTCCTACCTGATCCGGGGCGACCTGTTCATGATCGCCGACGGCATGGGCGGCGCCGCCGCCGGAGAGGTGGCCTCCGCCATGTGCGCCCAGGCGTTCGCCGAGATCGATCTGATCCGCAACCGCGGTGACGGCGCCCTGCGCGACGCCATCGTCGTCGCGAACACCCGCATCCACGAGCGCGCCACCAGCGACCCGGCCGCCTCCGGCATGGGCACCACCGTGACGGCCGCCCTGGTCGAAAGCGACGGCCGCGTGGCGCTGGCCAACGTCGGCGACAGCCGCGCATACCTGCTGCGAGAGGGCGCGCTGCGACGCCTCACCGAGGACCACTCGGTGGTGGCCGAGCTGGTCGCGACCGGCCAGATCTCCGACTGGGAGGCGAGCAGCCATCCGCAGCGAAACGTGGTCACGCGAGTGCTCGGCGCCGAGGCCACCGTTCAGGTCGACACCTTCTGGCTGGAGGCGCAGGACGGCGACGTGGTGCTGCTCTGCAGCGACGGCCTCACCGACATGGTTGCGGAGGAGGAGTTCGCGAAGCTGCTGGCGGCGGACAAGAGCTGCGAGCAGATCGCGCGCGACCTGGTGCGGGCGGCGCTGGCGCAGGGGGGCGAGGACAACGTCACCACGGTGCTGTTCCGGATCGGGCCCAGCCGGGCGCAGGAGGCCGCGCAGCCGCGAACGGTGCTGACCCAGGATCCCGACCTGGAACCGGTCGACGACGGGGGCCGGAGCCGCAAGCGCACCGCGCTGCGGGTGATGACGACGCTGGGCGTGATCGCGATCCTGGGCGCGGGCAGCATCTACTTCCTGCGCTGGGCGCACTTCGTCGGCGCCGATGAGTCGAGCGGCCATGTCGCCGTCTACCAGGGCCTTCCCATCGACCTGTTCGGCGGCGTCAAGCTCTACCACGAGGTGTCGGACACGCACATCGCCTACGCGGCGCTCAACCAGGCCACTCGCGAGAAGCTGTTCGACCACACCATCCGCTCCGACGCCAGCGCCCGTTCGGTGGCCGAGAGCGCCGGCAGCTCTGGCCCATGAGGTCCGCGCGCTTCCGCGAGCTCTGGAACCTGCTCGCGGTCGCCGTCCTCACGGGCGTCGGCTTCCTGAGCGTGTACACGGCGCGCCAGCAGGAGATCACCAGCACCTCGCTGATCTACGCCGCGTTCTTCCTGGCGCTCTACTTCGTGGCGCACCTGGGGCTGCGCGCGGGGCTGCCGGACGCGGATCCCTGGCTGCTGCCGCTGTCGGCGCTTCTGACGGCGATGGGGCTGACCGAGATCTACCGCCTGAACCCGCTGCTGGCCCGGGATCAGTCGATCTGGATCGTGGTCGGCCTGGGCGGGTTCCTGGCCCTGATCCTGCTGGTCGGAGACCAGCGCAAGCTGGAGTCGTACAAGTACACGCTGGGCGTGGCGGCGGTGGCGATGCTGGTGATCACGATGCTCGTGGGTACGACCATCAACGGCGCCAAGCTGTGGCTGCGGGTGGGCGGCATTCAGGTGCAGCCGGGCGAGTTCGCAAAGCTGCTGCTGGTGATCTTCCTGGCCGGCTACCTGCGTGAGAAGCGGGAGCTGCTGACGATGGCGCACCGCCGGATCCTGGGGGTGGGCCTGCCTGCAGCCCGGCACCTGGGGCCGTTGCTGGCGATGACGGGCGTTGCCCTGGGCGTGGTCGCCGTGATGAACGACATGGGCACGGCGCTGCTCCTGTACGGCATCTTCCTGGCGATGGTCTACGTCGCGACCGGCCGCCAGCTGTACACGGTGGCCGGGTTGGCGCTGTTCATAGGCGGATCGTTCCTGGTCTACCGGCTCACCCCGCACGTGCAGGAGCGCTTCCAGGTGTGGCTCGACCCCTGGAAGACCCCGCACACCAACGGCTACCAGATCATCCAGTCGATCGAGTCGATCGCCGACGGCGGCATCTTCGGATCCGGCCTGGGGCGCAGCTTCCAGGTGTTCAGCAACGGCAGCTCGGTGATCCCGGCAGCCCAGACCGACGGCATCTACGCGGTCTGGGCCAACGAGACCGGGCTGGCCGGAGCCGCCGGGATGCTGCTGATCTACCTGCTATTCGCCTACCGCGGCTTCAAGATCGCGAGCGTCGCCGATGACAGCTTCTCGAAGCTCCTGGCCGCGGGGCTCACGTTCACGGTGGTGCTGCAGGCCTTCCTGATCGTCGGCGGCATCACCCGCCTGATCCCGCTGACCGGCATCACCCTGCCGTTCGTCAGCTACGGCGGCAGCTCCGTGGTCTCGAACTTCATGCTGCTGGCGCTGCTCCTGATGGTGTCGTCGCGCACCGCGAGGGTGCGCAGATGAATCCGCGCATCGGCACCCTCTTCAAGCTGTGCGCGGGCGCCTGCCTGGTGCTGATCTCGTTCACCGCCTACTGGCAGATCTGGGCGGCGTCGGGCCTGGCCGCCCGTCAGGACAACGCCCGCCTCGTCTACCGGCAGCTGCAGATCAAGCGCGGGCTGATCCTGGCCGCCAACGGCCACACGGTGCTGGCCACCAACACCGAGCGTACGAAGGACGGCCTGAACGTGTTCCTGCGCCGCTATCCGCTGGGGCCGTTGTTCGGACACCCGATCGGGTACAACACGGTCGGCTCCGGGCGCTCCGGCCTGGAGCTGTCCCAGAACGACTACCTGACCGCGTCCAACGCCAACCTCTCGACCATCCTGGGCCGGATCGGAGACAAGCTGCAGGGCGAGACGGTGACGGGCAACAACGTGGTCACCAGCCTGTCGGTGCCGGCCCAGCGGGCGGCGATGCAGGGCCTGCAGGGCCACTCCGGCGCCGTCGTTGCGATCGAGCCGAGCACCGGCCGCGTGCTGGCGATGGCCTCGACGCCCGGCTACAACCCGAACACGGTCGCCCGCAACTTCGCCAAGCTGAACAAGCCGAGCAGCGGCGCTCCGCTGCTCAACCGCGGCACGCAGGGCCTGTACGCACCGGGCTCGACGTTCAAGGTGGTGACGGCCACCGCGGCGCTGCAGAGCGGCAAGTTCACGCCCAACACGCTGATCAACGGGCACGGCACCTGCATCACCGTGCAGACGGTTCCGCTCTGCAACGCCGGCGGCGAGAGCGCCGGCGTGGTGAGTCTGTCCGACGCGCTCACGTTCTCCTACAACACGGTGTTCGCACAGGTGGGACAGGCCGTCGGGCAGCAGCGCCTGTACGCAACCATGCGGGACTACGGGTTCTTCCGCGATCCGCCGCTCGACTACCCGTCCGACGAGATGGAGCCGAGCGGGCTCTACAGCCACGGCCACCTGCTGTCGCAGCGGGCGCCGATCGACGTCGGCAGGGTGGCGATCGGGCAGGAGCGGCTGGGGGTGACGCCGATCCAGATGGCCGAGGTGGTGGCGACCGTCGCCAACCACGGCGTGCGCATGCGGCCGAGCCTGGTCGACCGCGTGGTCGCGCCCGGCGGCGGCAACGTCTACACCACGCATCCGGAACAGCTCGTGCGCGTGATGTCGCCGCAGACGGCCAACGAGCTGACAGACATGATGCGGCGGGTCGTAGAGGAGGGCACCGGTCAGGCCGCGAATGTTGGAAATCTGTCGGTTGCAGGTAAGACCGGCACCGCCGAGACCGGAGTGTCAGGACTCAACACCGCATGGTTCATCGCATTCGCCCCCGCGGACAACCCCAAGATCGCCATCGCGGTCACGATCGAGCGCACCCCGGAGTTCGGCGGCACCATCGCCGCGCCGATCGCGGCCAAGGTGATCACCGCGTACCTGGGGTCAGGCGTGGCAAAGTAGGGCCGACCTACAAGGCAGGGCCAAGCTAGTTTGGGCGTAGACAACATCATCGGCGAGCTATTCGACGGCCGCTACCGGCTGGAGCGCCGGATCGGGGCCGGCGGCATGGCGGACGTCTACCTGGCGCAGGACGAGTCGCTGCACCGCCGGGTGGCGATCAAGATCCTGGCCGACCGCTACACCCGCGACCCCGGTTTCGTGGAGCGGTTCCGCCGCGAGGCGACGGCCGCGGCCGGCCTCAGCCATCCCAACATCGTCTCGATCTACGACCGCGGCGAGGCCGAGGGCACCTACTACATCGCGATGGAGTACATCGAGGGCCCGACGCTCAAGGAGGAGATCACCGAGCGCGCGCCGCTGCCCGAGGCGGAGGCCGTCGGCTACGCCGTGCAGGCTCTGCAGGCCCTCGAGTTCGCGCACCGCCGCGGAGTGATCCACCGCGACATCAAGCCCCACAACATGATGCTGACGCCCGACGGCCTGCTGAAGGTGACCGACTTCGGCATCGCCCGCGCCACCAACGAAGTGGAGATGACGGAGGTCGGCTCGATCGTGGGCACGGCGCAGTACCTGTCGCCGGAGCAGGCTCGCGGCCACAGCGTCGGGCCGCAGTCGGACATCTATTCGATGGGCGTGGTGCTGTACGAGATGCTGACCGGCGAGGTGCCGTTCACGGGCAGCTCGGCGGTCGAGATCGCGATGAAGCAGGTGAACGAGGTACCGCAGCCGCCCAGCACAAAGAACCGGCTGATCACCCACGGCCTCGAGCAGGTGGTGATGCGGGCGCTGGCCAAGGACCCGGCACTGCGCTTCCACTCGGCCCGCGAGATGGCCGACGAGCTCGAGCGCACGCGCCGGGGCCTGGCCGTCTCGCAGGACACGGCGCAGGCGACCGCGGTAATCGGCGCCTACGCAGCCGGAGAGGCGACGAGCGTGATGGGCGCCCCGCCGCCGACCGCGCCGCCACCACCGCCACAGGCCAAGCGCAGCGCCGTTCCCTGGCTGCTGGTGGCGCTGCTGCTGCTGGCAAGCGCGGTGGTCGGCTACGTCGTCTACCAGCAGCTGCAGGGCAGCGACCAGGTGAAGGTGCCGGACGTGCGCGGGTTCACCCAGCAGCAGGCACAGACGCAGCTGATCCAGGCCGGGTTTACGACCGCGGTCGAGCACAAGGCCTCGAAGAAGGTGGTGAAGGGCCAGGTGATCGACACCGATCCCACCCACGGCACCCAGGTCGACAAGGGCTCGAAGGTGACCATCATCGTGTCGAAGGGGCCAAAGAGCGTGACGCTGCCGAACCTGCGCGGGAAAACGGCGAGCGACGCGACACAAACGATCGTCGGCCTGGGCCTGCCGGTTCCCACCCAGACCCCGGTCACGTCCAAGCTGCCGGTCGGCCAGGTGGTGCGCACCGATCCTCCGCCGGGCGTGATCCCGCCAGACACGGTGGTCAGGCTGTTCGTGTCGACGGGCAACGTGAAGGTGCCGAACGTGGTCGGCATGACCTGCAACGACGCCAAGCAGGCGCTGACCGCGTCCAGCCTGCAGGGCAGCTGCTCGAACACGTCCAGCGACACGGTGCCGGCCGGCCAGGTGATCAGCCAGTCGCCGACCGCCGGTAGCCAGGCCCCGCAGGGCAGCACGGTCTCGCTGCTTGTCTCGTCCGGACCGGCGCAGGTGCAGGTTCCCGACGTGTCCAACACCGACTACCACACCGCCCAGAAGACGCTGCAGAACGACGGGTTGCACGCCCAGCGCTCCGACTGCCTGGCGTCCGACCCCACGATCCCCGACGGCACCGTGATCGGGACCGATCCGCCGGCCGGCTCCATGGTCGACCCCAAGTCCGACGTGACCGTGTTCGTGGCCGACTCGACGTCGACCACCCCCTGTCCGTGAGCGAGCGGCCGCGCATCAGGGTGGCGGTGCTGGGCGGCGGCCGCAGCTCCGAGCACGAGGTGTCACTGCGGTCGGCGGCATCGGTGGTGGCGGCGCTCGACCCCGAGCGCTTCGACGTGGTGCCGGTGCAGATCGACCGCGGCGGCGCCTGGCAGATCGAATCCTCGGCGCAGCTGTGCCTGGAGCCCGGGGACAGGCAGATCGAGTCATCGGCGCGGCTGGCGCTGGAGCCC
>DASUHV010000327.1:0-9921 GCA_036273355.1 Gaiellales bacterium | reverse complement strand
CACCACCACTGCCAAGTGGCGCGTCCCCAACGAACCGTCTCTGGGTTCGTATGCTGAGACCGATGCCACCGCTGGATGACCATGCCGTGAGCGATCCCCTCCTTCCCCGTCTTGTCGCTGTCGTCGGCGTGGAGCGATTCGCCGAAGCCCGCGCCGGGCAGCTGGCTGCGCCCCTAGGCTCGACAGACCGGGAGTGGTTCGACGTCGTATGGGAGATCTTCGATGCCATCTGCGTGCCCGCCGTCGATGTCGAGACCCGGGTCGCGGCGGTCGTCGTCCTCTACGACCGGGCGCCCAGCTACACCGTCCTCTCCCAGGGCCTCCGCATGCACCAGCGGTACGAGGATCTCCCCCGCGATGCCCGTCTCAGTCTCTGGAAGCAGCTTCGGCCCTACCTCGATGCCGAGGACGACCGCATTGCCGAGCCGTTGGTGCACGCGCTCTGGGAGGAGTTCTTCGACGACCCCCTGGAAGCGGAGGTGTGGGCCGCGATCGCCGGCGCCCGCTGGCCGCTTGAGGAGCGGTTGCTCGCGCGCATCCTGCGCCGCTCCGGCCCGGTCGCCCCTGACTTCAAATATCCGCTCTACGAGCGCTTGCTCGAAGAGCATCCAGGTCGCTGGGACGGCGACATCTACGCCGGGCTGATGGACACCTTCGACTGGCACACCCTGCGACTGGACGAAGCTCGCGCCGAGTCGATACTGAGCCGCCTCTCAATGCGGGACGAGAACGCAACGACCGCCTACCACGAACGGCTCGGGCGCGAACGCATGCGCCGCGGCCCCTGAGCCATCACAGCCCCAGCGCCTCCCCCACCCGAGCAACCGCCTCGGCCACCTCCAGGCTGCCGTCGACCTCCACGGTCTGCAGCCCACACGCTCGCGCCTGCGCTCGCAACTGCTCCGTGAACAGCTGATCACGAGCGAGCAGGTTGTCCAGAGCCCGCTGCGGGTCGCTGGTCTTGTTCGGAATCGTCCAGGTCGACCCGCGGCTCTCGAAGGCCGCGCGCCGGAACTCCGGCGTGGGCAGCAGCCAGACGGCCTGCCGCGGCCGGCTGAGCAGCGGCGCGACCAGCTCCGGCAGGAGGCTGAACCCCTCGGCCAGGACCGGCGGATCCGGCGGCAGGGCGAGCAGATCGTCGAGCACCAGATCGAACCCCTCACCCTGGAAGCCGTGGAACGTCTCCAGCATCACCTCAGGTGACCGGTTCACCCACCGCTCGTCCATGTCCATCGCCATGAACTCCTGCAGCAGTGGCGTGGCACCCGGGTCGGCACGCCCGGCGTACTTCGAGAATGGCTCCGTGTGGTAGAGCCGCAGGCCGTGGTCGGCGGCGAGCTGCCGGGCCACCGTCGACTTTCCGGCGCCGCTGCCGCCCCCGATCCAGCGGACGTGCTGCAGGTCCGCGGCGGCGCGGCCGCGGCTACCCAACCACCGTCACGTTCGCAGCCTCCATGCCCTTGCGGCCCTCCTGCGGCTCGTACTCCACCTTCTGGCCCTCGTCGAGGTTGCGGAAGCCGGTGCCGGAGATGTTCGAGAAGTGCACGAAGACGTCGCTGCCGCCGTCGTCTGGGGTGATGAAGCCGTACCCCTTCGCCTGCGAAAACCATTTCACGATGCCAGTGGCCATTGCCGCTCTCCTGGTCGACGTTTGGGAACGACGCAGGTCAGACACTTCATGAGGCCACCACACGCACGTCCATGAACCCACAGGCGGTCCACGGGCGCAAGTTTAGCGCTTCGGCGGTTTCGTAGCGGTGAAAATCAGGCCGGCTCGGCGGCGTCCTGCACCGCCTCCACCGGAGCCTCCGGAGCCTCCCCGTTGGCCCCGGCGGCGCCCGGTTCGCCGTCGCCGCGGCGTCGTGAGCGCGACCGCGACCGCCGCCGCCGCTCGCGCCGCTCGGGCGACGCTCCGACCGGCTCGCCGCGCGCCAGCTTGCGCACCGCGCCCGGCCGCGAGTCGCGCGTCTTCTGCCCGTCCACCTCGATCTCGAACTCGACCCGCACGCGCCCGCGCACGCCGGCACCCTTGAGCTGCACGAGCACGCGGCGGGCGGCATCGTCGGCCAGCACCTGGGCCTCCTCGACCGTCAGCGGCACCACGAGCCCGGCGCCGTCCACGGCCACCCGCGCTTGCCGGTCGCTGCGCTGCGGCTCGCTCAGCACCTTCGCCACCGAGATCTCGAGCGACTCCACCTCCGCGGCCGCTGCGCGCACCTCCTGGGCGGTGTTCACCGGCTCCAGCTTCGATCCGGTCAGCGTCCAGCTGAGCGGCGGCTTGTCTCCCAGTGAGGCACCGACCACCAGGTCGGCGTCGTCGCGCAGCCGCACCGCGACCGCGGCCGGGATCTCGATCAGCACGCGGCCGTCCACGCGTTTCACCGGCACGGCCGGCGGCGTCGCGCCGACGACGGCGCCGTTGAAGGAGACGGTCTCGCCCTTGTCGGACTTCTCCTTGGCCTTGGCCCGCTTCGCCTGTTTGGCCTTGGGCTGCGGCGCCGGGATGTTCGAGCCGAGCGCGGCGGCCAGCCGGTGCGGATCCTGGGACAGCGCCACACGCGCGCGCTCCACCAGCCGTTCGGCGGCGCTGTTGCGGCGCGGGGAGGCGACGGCCAGGATGGCAGCGCCGGCCTCGAGCGGTGAGGTGGTGGCGACGGTGACCAGCCGCGCGGCCGCCTCGGTGTTGGTCTTGTCGTCGGAGGCCGCCGCGAGCGCGCCCAGCAGGCTGCGGCCGTCGGTGACGTGGGTGCCCGCGTAGCGGTACTCGTGGTCGCGGGCGGCTCGCGCCAGCTGCCACGTCCAGGCCACGATCCGGTCGATCGGGGCATCGATCTTGCCGTCGCCCATGGCCAGCAGCAGCACGCGCGCGCCCTGGCCGCGGTCCTGCTGCCAGGTCGGCGCCGCCTCCACCAGCCGGCAGGCCATCGCGAAGGTGGTCTGGCTGGGCCGCTGGGAGGACAGGTCGCCGAGCGCCGCCAGGCGCAGCTTGCGGTGCTTGTTCTCGGCGGCGCACGTGAACAGGAACAGCTCCCGCGATTCGGGCTGCAGCGCCGCGATCCGCTCGGCCAGCTGCTGCGCGTCGGCCGGCGTGACGGCGCGGGCGGCGACGACCGCCCAGGCGCGCTGCTCGTCGATCGGCAGCTTGGACGCGTCCACCAGGCGCCACTGGTTCGCAATCACCGCGATCCGGCGCTCGGGGTTGTCCGAGACGGGGACGATCCAGGAGGCTTCCTTGACGATCGGCTTCGGCGGCCGTCGGCGCCAGCGGCGGCGGCGCGGCGGCGGCGGCGTCACCAGCCCGCTGGGCCGGTAGGCGTCCACGTCGAGCAGCGAGTGCAGCGTGATCACGCGCTCGGTGTGCGGTGCGCCGGGCTCGGCGAAGTCGACCACGATGCCCGATTCCTTGCGGCGGTGGAGGCGCATGATGCGGCCGACCCGCTGCTGGTAGACGCGGCGGCTGGCCGTGGGCGCGAGGTGCATGCAGACCGTTGCGCGCGGGGCGTTCCATCCCTCGGCCAGGAGCATCGCGTTCACCAGCACGTTGATCTCGCCGCGCTCGTAGGCGGCCAGCGTCTCGGCGAGGACGCGGGGCGGCGTGCGGCCGGAGACGGCGGCGGCGCGCAGCCCGATCGCCTTCATGGCCGCGGCCACGCGCTCGGCGTGGTCGACGCCGGCCGCGTAGACGATGCCCGGCGTGTCGCCGAACCGGCTCTGGTAGAGGTCGGCGGCGGCCATGTTCAGGGGGTCGAGGTCGAGCGCGACGGCCAGCTGGCCCTGGTCGAAGTCGCCCCCGACGATCTCGACGGTGCGCAGCGATGCGATCGGGCGCACGCGGATGCAGCGAAGCGGCGCGACCACGCCGCGGCGCACGGCCTCGGCCAGCGGCAGGTCGGCCACCTCGGCGGGAAACACGTCCGAGACGTGCTTCTGCAGCAGCTGGTCGGTGGCGGTCATGCCGATGTAGACCGGCTCGGACAGGCTCCGGATCGCGGCCGAGGTCTTCTCGCCCAGCGCGGTGTGGGCCTCGTCGCAGACGACCACGCCGTACACGTCGGCCTTCAGCTGGGAGGCGTGCTTGATGAACCAGGAATAGGTGTTGATCGTGAGCGGCGGCGTGTCGGGCGTGCGATCGCCGACCAGCACGGCCTCATGCAGCCGCGGGCCGTAGCCCTCCTTGGTGAGGTCGCGTGTGAACTGGTCGACCAGCAGCCGGCGGTGGGTGAGGATCAGGACGCCCGTGGTGCGGGCTGCATCGACGAAGCCGGCGGCGGCGATGGTCTTGCCGGACGCGGTCGGGTGCTTGAACCGGTAGCGTCGCCGGGCGCCGGGGTCGTCGGTCGGCGCTTCTGCCTCCAGCTCGTGGAGGGGCGCGACGTGTGCGACCGCCACGTCGAACCCGGCGTCGTTGCGGTTGTCGTCGCCGTTCTCGTCGCCGTTCCCGTTCCCGTTGCCGTTGCCGTTGCCCTCCTCGTCGTCCTCCTCGTCCTCTTCCCCCTCGCCGCGCTCGCGGTCGGCGATCAGCGCGGCCAGCTGCCCGGCCAGCGCGTCCACCTGGTGGCGGCGCAGCGCGGTGCCGGAGGCCAGCCGCGGAGGCTGGCCGGAGAGCATGCGGTCGAGGCCGAGGATCAGGGAGAAGTCGCGACGCCAGGCGAAGCTGGGCTCGACCAGCCCGCGATCCATCTCGGCGATGGCCGCGTCGAGGGCGGCTCGGCGCGCGGTGCCGGGGGCGAGCGCCGAATCGGCATTCTCACCCTCATGCAAGAGCGGTTCTCCGCACCACGCAGATACGCGTCGCGCGGCCGCTTCCAGATCAGCCGTGATCCCCAAAGTCATGCAGTTGGAGCCATCCGGGTAATACGGGCGCCATGGCAGGCGGCTCCGGAAGGCGCAATCAGTGTAGCAGCGCGGATGCCACGAGGTCGGCGAGATCCGCGTGCAGCGCCGGCCCGGCCGCCAGCGCCCCGTCGCCGCTGTCTCCCACCGGCACCAGCGGGCTGACGACGCCGCCCGCCTCCGACACCAGCAGCACGCCGGCAGCGCGGTCCCAGCGACGCGTGCCAAGCTCGTAGTACCCGTCCAGGCGGCCGCAGGCCACCCAGGCCAGATCGATCGCCGCCGACCCGGCGCGGCGGACGTCGCGCACCCGCGGCAGGATCTGGGTGAGCGCGCGCGCCTGGCCGGCGCGCACCTCTGCGGAGTAGGAGAAGCCGGTGCCGATCAGGCTGCGGGAGAGGTCGCCGCACGCAGAGACCGCGATCGCCGCCCCGTTGCAGAACGCGCCGCCCCCGCGCACCGCGGTGAAGGTCTCGCCCAGGCAGGGGTGGTGCACGACGCCGACGACGCCGCCGTCGGCATCCTCACAGGCCACCGACACCGCCCACACCGGCTGGCGGTACAGGTAGTTGGTGGTGCCGTCCAGCGGGTCGACCACCCACAGCAGGTCACCGGCGCCGGCGGCCCGCCCGCCCTCCTCTCCCAGCACGGCGTCGCCGGGGCGCCGCTCGGCGATCAGCGACCGGATCAGCGCCTCCGCGTCGCGGTCGGCGTCGGAGACCATGTCGGTGCTGCTGCTCTTGCGCTCGACGCCCGTGGCGGGGCGTCGAAACCGCTCCAGCAAGAGGTCGCCGGCGGCCACGGCTGCGGCCACGGCAACCTCGAGCAGCGCCTGATCGTCATGTACGGCGGGCATCGCGGCAGTCTATGCCGTCCCCGAGCTTGTAGACGACCAGGATCAGATCCGGTGAAATTCCTGCAATTCGCTAGATTTTTCACCCGCGGGCGTGCATGCTTCCTGCATGCGACGCATGATCCATCGACTGCTCGACCGCCGGCGCGAGCGACGGCTGGCGCTGGAGCTCGAGCATCGCTTCAGGGCCCAGCTGAACGCCCGCGCCGAGGCAGCGGCGCGGATGGCCGACGACCTGCAGCTGGACTAGCCGGACCAGCCCCCGGCGTCGCGTACGATGCTCGCATGGCACGGCTCAACTACTCGCGTCTGAGTGACCGATTACTGGCCGGGGCCATGCCCCACTCGGCCGAGCACGTCGCCACGCTGCACGACGAGGGAGTGCAGCTCGTGATCAACCTGTGCGAGGAGCGCGAGTACTGGGTCGGCGAGCGGGAGGCGGTGCTGAGCGCCTACGGCAAGGCCCGCATCCGCGAGCTGCACCTGCCGGTCAAGGACGGCGCCACCATCCCGCCCGGGGTGATCGATGCCGCGGTTGAGAGCGGAGCAGCGAGCGTTGTGTACGTTCATTGCAGGGGTGGCCGCGAGCGATCCGCGACGATCGCTACGGCGCTCTTGGCGCGCGAGCAACAGTTATCGATCGACCAGGCAATGGCGCTGGCCAGGGCGGGAAGGCCGGTGTTCTGCCCGCTGCCATGGCAGATGGCGGGACTCCAGGCCTGGGCGGCGAACATCACCTGACCTGGCCGATGCCGTGCCGTCTTGAGGCGCTGGTATCGTCCTGGCTGGACGTGCGCAGTTTCGCTAGATGACGCATTACCTCTTGCGTTTTCGGCGGAATGTTCGTATTCTCATGGCGCACGGGGTATCGGTAAAAGGCTTC
Source organism: Gaiellales bacterium (assembly GCA_036273355.1). Classification (GTDB taxonomy): domain Bacteria; phylum Actinomycetota; class Thermoleophilia; order Gaiellales; family JAICJC01; genus JAICYJ01. Next base: position 3,352 of record DASUHV010000327.1, on the reverse strand, counting down.
ATCGGGTAGACGAGGAGAGGTGGTTCCAATGACGAAGGCTCTCAGGGGTGTGCTCATCCTGCTGGGTTCGACGGCGATTCTGGCCGTTTCGGCCGCAACCGCGTTTGCCGGTGATGGCTACGCCAGCGGCGGCGTCGCAGGCGAGTCGACCGGCGGCGGTGGCGGAACGCTTCCGTTCACGGGCGCTGAGCTTGCCCTGTATGTCGTGATCGGCCTGGCCATCGTGGCCAGCGGTCTGGCACTGCGCGCGTACTCCGCGCGTCGCGTCAGCTAGCAGCGCACGACGCATAGCGGTTTCGAGAGGGCGCCTTCTGGCGCCCTCTCTGTTTAAGGAGTCTCGCCGGGACCTCGGGACCTGGCGCGCGTCAAATACTGCCCTAACTACGCTCTCGGATGATGGACGCTCGCCGCCGCCGCCGGATCGGCCGGCGACCATCTGAGGTAATCCGTCTCAAGGTTGAGGTAATCGCGCTCAAGCTGATCGTCTGCGCGAACGATGAAGAACTAGATGACTCCGTCGGAACTGACAGCGCTCCTGGCCCGTGCAAACGACCGCCTCCGGTCGGCGCTGACAGGCGCCTCGTCGCTCGTACTCCTGGCGCTGCTGGCGCTGGTCGGCAGCTACGGCGTGCACAAGATCCAGCCCGGCATGGCGAAGACCGTTGCCGTGCTGGCCTTGCTCGGCGTGGGGCTGCTGATCCTGGCCTACCGGTTCTTCCGGTGGCAGCGTGACGAGCTCTACGACGACGTCGTGCTGCACGGGTTCCGGCACGTGCACCCGCAGGCGGTCGCGCGGCGCGCCGCCGAGCTCGTGTCGCGCAGGCAGCGGAGCCAGATCGCTGACACCCTCGATCGCTTCGTGGAGGCCGCGGTCGAAAACCACCCCACCCCCGTGCCCGTGCACCGCGGCGCGCTGATCGAGCTGCGGCCGCAGGTGGCCGAGCTGTCCACGATCCTGCGCGCGCCGGAGGTCGAGCTTGAGCCGGCCGGGATGGTGCTGCTGGGCCGCTTCATAAGCGACGGGGCCACCAGCCCGCTGTTCAAGCTGAACGCCCACCCGACCGAGGTGGAGCGCGAGCTGGCGCGGATCTCGCGCGTGCTCAGCCGCGAGCGCAAAGCCGCGTAGGCGGTCGAGCTACAGCTCCAGCAGCTGCGGCACGCCCCGGCGCTCCAGCCCGCGGCTGATGATCAGCCGCTGGATCTCCGAGGTGCCCTCCCAGATGCGATCGACGCGCAGCTCGCGCCACAGCCGCTCGGCCGGGTTGCGACGCATGTAGCCGCGGCCGCCGAAGATCTGGACGACGCGGTCGGCCACGCGCCCGGCCGTCTCGGACGCGACCAGCTTGGCCATCGAGGCCTTCGCGTGCACCAGCTTGGGGTCGGCGCCCGAGTCGTGCAGCTGTCCCACGTAGTAGGTCAGCAACCGGGCCGCGGTCACCTCGGCCGCGCAGTCGGCGAGCATGAACGAGATCGCCTGGTGATCGAAGATGCGCCCGCCGAACTGCTCGCGCTCCAGCGCCCACTCGGTGCCCAGCTCGATCAGGCGGTCGCACGCGCCGCAGCAGCGCGCGGCGATGTGCACGCGCTCTTCGATGAACCACTCGCCGGTCAGGTCGAACCCCTGCCCGACCTCACCCAGCACCGCGTCAACCGGCACCGGCGCGTCCGTGAAGGTGTACTCGGGGTGCCGGTAGGGGAAGTTGTGCGTGAAGTCGGGGTCGTCGGTCATCTCCACACCCGGCAGATCCTTGTCGACGATGAATAACGTCGGCTGGCGCTCGAGCCCGTCGACGGCCCAGGCCAGCACCAGGAAGTAGCTGGCGATGTCGCCGTCGGTCACGAACCACTTCTTGCCCGAGAGGCGGTAGACGTCGCCATCCCGCACCGCCTCGGCGCGGATGGCGCGCGCGTCGGAGCCGGCATGCTCCTCGGTGATCGCGTAGGCGTGGCGATGGTCACCGCGCACGTCGGGCAGCAGGTACCGCTCGATCTGCTCCGGCGTGCCGTGGACGAGCACGTTGGAGGGGCTCCACACCAGCACCCACAGGCAGTTCGTGAGCCGGCCCAGCTGCTCGTGCATCACGATCTGCTCGGTCAGGTTGAGGCCGGCGCCGCCGTACCGGGTGGGGATGTTGGCGGCGTTCAGGCCCGCGGCCAGCACCGCGCGCTTGACCTGTGCGTGGGCCTCTGCCGACAGCCGTCCGCCGTTCTGCTCGGCCTCCAGCTCCAGCGGCTGCAGCACGTCGTCGACCAGCGACCGGGTGCGGGCCCGCAGCTGCTTCAACTCGGGGCTGAGCGTGAAATCCATTCAGGTCATCCTTTCGGGGCGGGGCGTAGTGCGGCGGACGCGCCGCCGAAGATCAGCGCGGAGGTGACGTCGGCCGGGGCGACGCCCGCCAGCAGCGGATGATCGAGGTCGATCTCGACCTCTCCGGGAGGATCGCCGAGGCCGATCGCGCGTGCGCCGTTTCTCCCGCCGATCTCGAGCAGGTAGGGCGTGGGCCCGTCGTCTCCCGGCGGCACCAGCACGTTTCGCCGCTCCACCAGGCGCCGCGCGCAGTGCTCGATCTCGCGCAGCTCGGCGAGGGGGTCGATGATGGTGTTCGAGTCGGTGCCGATGCAGATCGGCACGCCGTGCTGCATCAGCTCGAGCGCCGGCAGGAAGCCGTCGCCGAGGTTGGCCTCTGTGGTCGGGCAGGCGCAGACGGTGGTACCGGTCGAGGCCAGCAGCTCCAGCTCGCGCTCGGAGACGTGGGTGGCGTGGATCACCGTGGCGCGCGGGCCGAGCAGCCCGATCTCGGCCAGCAGCTCGATCGGCCGCAGCCCGTACTCCGCCAGGCTCTCGTCGATCTCGCGCCGCTGCTCGTTGGCGTGGATGTGCACGACCATGCCGCTGGACGCTGCGTACGCGGTGATCTCCTCCAGCCAGTCGCGCGGCACCGCCCGCACGCTGTGCGGGGCCAGGCCGACGCGCATCTCCGACGCCAGCGCATCCACCCGCGCCAGATAGGACGCGACGTCGGGATCGCAGAAGCGGCGCTGGCCCGGGGTCGGCGGCAACCCCCAGCCGGCCCGCGCATATGCGGTCATCAGCATCACGATCTCGATGCCGGCATCGCGAGCGGCCGCGGCGGTGGCCTTCGCCATCGCATTCGGGTCGGGGTAGGGCTCGCCGCCGGGCTGGTGGTGCGGGTAGTGGAACTCGCCGACGGCGGTGTACCCGGCCGCCACCATCTCGCGGTAGAGCTGCAGCGCGACGTCGTATGCGCCGTCCGGGTCGATCGCATTCGCGGCCTGGTACATGGCCTCGCGCCACGTCCAGAAGTCGTCATGCGGGTGGTCGGGGTCGACG